>SXHT01000254.1 GCA_005773095.1 Planctomycetaceae bacterium | reverse complement strand
GTCGATCCGAACAAGCCCGAGAACCTGGCGTACTACTCTGGCAAGTCGGGCACGCATCGCGACGATGGCATCTTCCTGGCGCAAGGCGAGCCGATTCGTCCCGGCCATGAAGTGCACGGCGCGAAAATCATCGACCTGGCGCCGACGTTGCTGCACTTGCTCGGCGTGCCGGTGCCCGAGGATATGGACGGCACGGTGCTGGAAGATATTCTGACGGACGAATTTACCCGCGAGTTCGCAGTTCAAACGACGGCTTCGCGCTCGATGGCGGCCGTGGCCCACGGCTCCGACGGCGAGTACACGGGCGAGGACGAAAAGGCGATCGAGGAACGGTTGCGTTCGTTGGGCTATGTGGATTAGCCGTGGAAGTTGGCGGCACACAGTTTCGTGGCCTGACGCGTAGCCCCAAGTACAATTGAAGTCAGACAAGTTGAAGCCCCGTGGGAGTGGTCCCGGCACGCCGGAATCGTTCTTACGGGGTTTTTGTCGATAGCCAGAAGTCTCTAGACTGGTTGCCATGAGCGCTTCGACGTCATCCGAGCTTCCGCAGTCGCATGATTCCGTGCAGCGGGTGGTGCGCAATAGCACGGCCAATCTGATTGCCCAAGCGGTCAACGCGCTGTGCAACGTGGCCATTGTGTTTGTCCTGGCGCGGCGATTGGGCAAGGCGACGCTCGGCGAGTACTTCTTGATCTTTGCGATCTTGCAAGCGATCCAGATGATTCTGGAGTCGGGCATCACCACCGTGCTGACCTGTCGCATCGTGCAGTCGCCATCGAATTGGAAGCGAACCGTCTCTGAGGCCAACGCCATTCTGGTGTTGGTGGTGATCGCATCGGTCGGCAGCCTGGCCGGGATCGGTATGGCATGGTCTGCCTGGCGTGGCGACACCAGCATGATCTTGCCGTTTGCGATCGCCGGCGTGGCGTGCGCGGCAATTCAAGTTAACCGGTTTGGCTCGGCCGTGTTTCGCGCGTTCGAGCAGTTTCGGTTCGAGAATTTCTCGCGAGTCATTCAGGGCGTCTTGTTTGTGGGCATTGTCATCGCGGTTGCCTATTCAGGTCCGCACGCGGTTTCGCTGGTGCTGGCGGCGTTTGCAATCAGCCATGTCGTCGCTTCCGCCTACTTGCTCATTCGGCTGGAGCAGCGCTGGAACTGTCTCGGCTGGCGGTTCAGCGGCGCGGTGCTGCGAGACTGGTGGTCGGAGTCGGTGCCGCTCGGGTTGGGCGACGTTGTGCGGCGGCTGACCTGGCAACTCGACACAATCCTGTTGGGAGCCATGAAGCCGCCCGCCGTGGTCGGTTTGTATAGCGTGGCTTATCGACCGTTGGGACCGCTCAACTGGGTGCCGCGGGCGATTCTGAACGCTGCGTTTCCGTCGTTGGCCCGCGCCGCCACGGAAGATCGCGACCAATTGGAGCGCACGTTCGTCAACAGCATTCGGCTGCTGTGGATTACCAGTCTACCCATTGCCGTGACGATTTGCATTTGCGCCGAGCCACTGGTGCTGCTGTTGGCGGGCACTGATTTTCGCGAAGCGGCGCTGCCGATGCAGGTTTTGATTTGGATCAGCACGCTCTCGTTTCTGTCGATCCAGTTCCGGTTTCTGTTTACCGCACTCGGCAAGCAGCGGATGTTCGCCAATCTGGTGATCGCGATTTTCCTGCTCGAGGCCGCGCTGGAAGTGGCCCTGATTCCAGTGTGGGGCTACATGGGCGCCTGCACCGGCAGCCTCATCGGCGAGTTTGTGTTCACGGCCGCCGGAATTCAGCTTTGCCATCGACTGGGCGTGCGCGGGTTTCAGTGGTCGGAGATGCTCCGGGCGGTGGTAGCCGGAGCGATCATGGCCGCGATCATCTGGCCGGGAACGCAGTTGCCGCTGCCTTGGCTTGTGCTGCTCGTGCTGTTTGCCACGTTGAATTACTTCGTGGCCTGCGTCTTGCTAGGCGCTTTGAAACGAGACGAAGCCAGCAAGTTCTTCGCCGCGCTCTCGCCGCGAGCCAGACGGCAGCGCCGGCAGCTGCGTGCGGCACGGAAAGCCACTTTGGGAGCGGTGATCTTGCTGTTGGGCGGCTCGCTGGCGGTGGGCGAAGACGCTTTTGCGCCCATCCTCGCCAAGTATCCTCGGCTGACCGCGCAGCCGTTCGGGAAAGGTGTGTTCGCGCACGTGCGTCGCAGTGGCAATACACGGCCCGCCAGATCGCAGGCAATCGAAGCCTGGTCCAAACATCCAAACATCGCCGGCACGCAGCTTTCCTACTCGTGGACCGAACTGGAACCCGAGCACGGCCGCCTTCGCTGGGAGTTGATCGAAGCCGATCTTGAGCCGTGGGCTCGCGAGGGCAAAAAGTGTTGGATCGAGATCTCCACCGCCAACAAGCGCGACGACACCGGCGCACGCGGCACTCCCGGCTGGGTGTTTGACGCCGGCGTGCCGCGCGTGCAAGCCGAGGGCACCGGGCTGTACCCGGTTTTCTGGCATTCCAAGTATTTGGAACTGTGGGGTGGGTTCATCACGGCGCTAGCCGAGAAATTTGACGGCGATCCGCGAATCGAGTTCTTCTCCACCGGCGGCTACGCCAACGGACACGAACCCGGCCTGTCCTCTTGGGACAACGACTCGCTTCTAAAACAATGGCGTGCCGCGGGCTTCGACGGCTTCACTGTGGAGGGCGTGTATTTGAATCAGGCCATCAAACCAATTCTCAATCGCTTCGACGACGCCTTCTCGCGCACGCCCGTCGCGCAAACGATCCATGTGAAGACAGCCTTCGATCAGGCGATGAACGCCTACGCGGTGCAGCTCAAGTTCATCATGCTCTCGAACGGTCTGGGCTTCGCAAAATTCGACAGCGCCGCACGTCACGAGTGGCGCAACCGTAGTGAAGTCTGGGGTGTGAAAACCGGTTTTTCTGAATGGGGACCGCTGGGCCGTTCGGCATTGAAGCAGCGCCGCACCAAAGATCCGCGGCAAAAGGTGCCCTTGATGATCGCCTATCGCGCCGCCATTGGCGATGAGGGCGCGCTGGCCCCGCGCAGCCGCATCAGCTACTTGCCGCTCGGCGAACGAATTCCGGAGGTAGAATCAGAGGACGAGTGGAATGCGGCACTGCAATTCGCGGCTCAGCAGCTCGAACCACGACTCCCCTAAGCTTCCCCGGTCTGGCTGCATGTGGGGCAGCACACCCGTTTCTAAGTCGGCAGAGTGGTGTCAGACGTTGCTATGCAATTGAAACCAGTTAAACTCGTTCCTATCGTCTCTTTTCCCCTTATTTCGAGTGGTTCGTATGCTCGAACTACCGCCGTTCTTCGCGGGCCAAGGTGCGCTCGATGCTGCGAATTCGCAGCGTCGACGCGGCAGGTGGTTGCAGATTGAGCAACTCGAGTCTCGGTCGATGTTTGCGGTGCTAACCGACGCGCCGATTGTCGGCGGCGTTAGCGACAGCGAGACCAAGGTCTGGTTTCGCACTAACCAGCAAGCCAACGTGGCGGTTGAATACTCGACGTCACCGACGCTCGAAAACGCTTCGCTCTCTTCGATCCACACCACCCAGAGCACTGCCGACCATACCGGCATCATTACACTCACGGGTCTTCTCGCGGAGACCAAATACTACTACCGTCTGGTTGTCGACGGCGCTCCGCAGCAGTTCAGTAATTATCCGTCGTGGACTTCGTTCGCGGCGCCGGGCCGGTTTCGCGATTTCACCTTTGCCGTAACCGCAGACTTGGAGAACGGAACCAAACACCCAGTCCAGGCGGCGCCGGTCTACGCCCAGATCGCCGCCGACGATCCCAATTTCTTCCTGCAGATTGGCGACTTCGACCATCGTCGGCCCGACTCGCTCGCCGAGATGCGGAGCATGCATCGCTCGGTGCGGGGGCCGCTCATCGCCTCGGGCGCGGATTTCGCCGAGCACATCGCCGACGAGTTTCCCGTGTTTCATGTCTGGGACGATCACGACTACGGCATGAACAACGGCGACAAGAATTTTCCGGGCCGGGCCGCGGCGTTGCAGGCGTTCAAGGAGTATTTTCCCACTCCCAACCTGCCCAATCCGTCGCAAGGCATCTGGCATAGCTTCGGTTACGCACAGGCCGATTTCTTCATGCTCGACTTGCGCTCACAGCGCGACCCATTTACTGATCCCGAAAGCCCCGCCAAGTCAATCCTCGACGGCAACAACATCGCGAACGGCCAGAAAGCCTGGCTCAAGGCCGGGCTGCTCAATTCCACCGCCAACTGGAAGTTCGTCGCTACACCCGTCCCCTTCAATCCGACGACGCAGAAGAAGGAAGGCTGGGCTGAGTACGATACGGAGCGGCAGGAGATTCTGGACTTCATCAACGCCAACCACATCGAGGGTGTGATCCTGATCTCGGGCGACATTCATCACGGCGGCGGAATCGACGACGGCACCAACTCCGGTCTGCCTGAAGTAAGCGTGCCGCACACCAATATGACGGACGATCACACGAACACCACCCGATCGCCCGGCCTGTGGAGCGAAGGCATCCTGACGGGAGTCGGAAACCCGGGCTATGTGCTGTTTCGAGTTTCACAGTATGAGGTAAAGATCGAGATCAAAAGCGAAAGCGGTCTGGTGCGCATGAGCTACGACATCGGCGAGATCCCGGGCGGCGGATCTTCCTGGTTCCGCGAATCGAGCGACGGCGAAGCGAGCCAGATGCGCGACTCAGCGGCTGCCGCGCATGACACGGCATTCGCACTCTTGTCTGATTACGCGCATTTCAACAGCGAACCGGCGGACGAGTTCTTGAAGTCCACGGCCGGCCGAGTCTCGAATCCAACGACCGATTCCAGTTCAACGCAGTCACGGACGACGAGCGAGGGAGCACCGGCACCTGCCATCTCCAGCAGGTCGCTAACATCGGGCCGCATCGGTCGCAGAACACTGGCAGACGATGTCGTCGAGGAGACTGTGAACCTAGAGGCAATCACCGCAGCGACAAAGTCTAAGAAGGTCCACCGAGTTGGTGCCCGTACATAGACTGCCAGCAAACGCCGAGCATGACGACGTAACCGTTCACGGGCCAAGAGAGGGGGACAGGCACATTTTCCCGGGAACTAAGGATCGTCGTGGATTCAAAATTGTCGATGACCCGGCCAGGTTCAAGTCGGTGATTAAGGCACTTGCGGCGCGCTCAGCTTTTCTAGTTCGGCGAGCAGCGAGTTGTTGTCGGTGAAGGGCGTCAGGCCGTATTGGCACCAGCGGACGATGCCGGACTGATCCACCAGGAATGTGGCATGGAGCAACTCGACGCTGCCTGGCGATTTGGAAGGTTTGTAAACGCCGTAGTTGGCGGCGACGCGGTTCTGGGAATCCGACAGCACCGGGAACGAGAACGCACCGTACGTGGCAAGCTGCTCGGCGGTGTGCGCCGGTTCGTCGGCGCTGATCGCCAGGATCTGGCCTCCCAGGGCGCGGAAGCGAGCATAGTCCGCGTCGAGCGCGAACAGTTGCGCCACGCAATGATCGCAATAGTAACCGTAGTAGAACACGACCAGCACCGGGCCGTTTTGAAGATGATCGCTGAGCGCCTGGCGGTGGCCTGTATGGTCGGACAGTTCGATATCTGGCGCCGGCCGACCGAGCAGCGGGTGCGACATCGACGGCAGGCTTGGCACATCTGACTTCCCGGCAGCTTCAACCTCGGACCGGCGAAAGCCTTGCTTGCTCAGATAGCTCTTGGCCTCTTCGGCCAGGTGCCGGCTCGGTTCGACCGCCGTCTTGAGCTGCGTTGGCAGGGCGGAGAAGATCAGCAAACCGATTCCCGCGATCATCGTCGCCAAGGCCGCAAATCTCAACGTACGCCCCGTTGTCGCAGCCATTAGCGGTATCGAATCAAGAATAGGGATTGGTTTGCAAGAGCAATCGCTTTTGGTCCTGCTGCCGGTCGCGGCTCTGGCGAGAGTGGCCGACGAACTGCAGCACCGCCGCGCTGGCGAAAAGCGCGCCCAAACCAGCGAACCGCGCATCTTCCACCCACGTGACGTCACTTGATTCTACCTCTAAAACTCGATCTCGGCTGGCCTCGCATGTGGATCGCAATTTGAAAATCGATTCCAAGTCACCAGCTGCCCCGTCAGACGCCGGCAATTGACCATCTTCACCGAAGTACAAATCAGCAACCTGCGGTGCTATGGCTGGGCCGGACGTATGGCACGAGGTCGCGGCCGCAACCTTCGCGAAGCCCTTAACGGGTAGCGCGGCCAAGGCCGCTTTCTGAGCCGCCATCGCCTTCCCGTCGCAGCCGCAACGGCGTTGGCCGTCGAGCGCCACGAAGATCGGATTGTTCACCGGCTTCACAACGCACCATTTTTGCGCGAGCTTTGTGTTCTTTACTTCCTCCGCCGAGTCGGCGTCCGACGAACGCACGTTTTCGGAGTGCGACTCTCCGGATCCAAGATCTTCAGCCACATGCGCTTCGACCGTTGCGGCAGTCAAGCCGTCGTGGTGCTCTCCCGTTTCGGAGTTAGTGCCGCCATGCTGTTCGTGAGCCGCCTGGGAGACAACCGGATTCAACGCGGTTTGGACAACGGCGGCCGAGGCGCTGGGCGTGCCGCTGACGGTGACCTCGTTGTGGCCCGCATGTTGCATGTTGTGAACGCCATTCAGCTGATTCATGGCCGCGAGCGAGAATCCCACGGCGGCGTCGGCGTTCCCAGGGTTGTAGTTATTAGTGGCAAAAAGGTGAGGCAGATGCTCTGCATGATCGGAACCTTCCGTGAAGCTCAGATAGGCTTCGGCGAAGGCGGCGTTGCGGTGCATGGCGTCGATGGCGATGAGCAGGTCGGCGGGTGTAATTGTGCCATCGCCGTTGTAGTCGTACGCGTAGTCGTCGCCGTTCGACCCATCGAGGACCCAATTCGTGCCGTGCTGATTGAGACCGTTGGCGACATACTCCACGTCGTCGGCCGTGGCCACGAAGACGTTGCTTTCGGCCAGCAATCCGCTGCCCGAGTAGCCGCCTCCGTCGTTGTATTGCACGTTGCCGAGCTTAATCGTCTTGGCAATCGATGGCACGCCGTCCTTGATCGCAAACAGCATGTAAAAACCTGGCGGCATGTTGTTCGGATTGCCGGGCGCGGTGACGTTCAATTGGCTGCCATTCCAGGTAAAATCGAGGCTATCAAACCGCTGGTCGTAATTTTGGGAGTGCGTGGCCGAACCCATGCGGACCATCGTGACCTTGTCGATATCGGCGCCCTCGGGTGAAGTGATCTGAAAACTACTGCCGTAATCAACCTGACTCGGTGCCGCGGTGATGGTGGGGCGTGTTCCTTGGAACAAATACGGTGGCGACAACACCTGCGAATCTTCCGTGCGGTTGCCGCCGGCGGTGATAATGCGGCCGTCGGGCAGCAGCGTGGTTGTGGAGTGATACCAGAATTGCACGCTATTGCTGTTCCAGGTAGTCCACGCTTCGGTGTCGGGGTTCCAGACTTCGGCCCTGAAAACCGGCGAGTCTTTATCGTTGAAACCCTTGCCATAACTGCCGCCGATCACCAGGACCTCGCCGGTGGGCAAAATCGACGCGTTGAGGTGTTTGCGCGGCACATTCATGGGGTTGGTGAAACGCCACTGAGGATTCGGGTCGTTCAGGTCAATCACCTCGGCGGTGGCGGTCGGCGCGTACTGTTCGTCGGCGGCGCCGCCCAGGACGATCATTTTGCCTTCGTCGTACATCACGGCGGTGCCTCCCACGCGCGACCCATAACCCATCTCGTCCACATCCGTCCAGTCACCCGTTCCGCTGATGTCAAGCAAGCGCGAGATCCGTCCCGGCCCGGCATCGAACACCAAACCGTCGGGTGATGCGAACGCCCGCGGATAGAGTGGCAAGATGCGACTGGCATCCGTCAGATCGATCCACGTGCCGGCGCTGGCGTCCCAAACCTGAGGAAGCTCATTCACGGCCTGCGTGGTAATCGAACCGCTGATCGTGACCACGTCTCCGTTGCCCATGATCGTGGCCGAGGGATACCAGCGAGCATCGTTCATGTTTTCGATGCGCGTGTAGGTCTTCGCCCAAGGATCGTAGATGGAGGCATAATCATACCCGATGAAACCACCACCGTTGTGCCCGCCGAGAATCATTATCCGACCATCGCCAAGCAGGATATTGCCGGCGCAGAACATGTTGTACTTCGTCTTGGGTTGCCGGGCGAGCAGTCCCGTCGCCGGATTCCAGAGGTACGTTTGATTGGCCTTGTTCCACATCAGCACTTCGCCGGTGGACAGCATCGCCGCGTGCGTGGCGCGGAACGGCCAGTCTTGGACATTCGTCCAACTGCCGCCGACGCTTGTCGCCAGCGGGGTGCTCAGCTTCTTCGCGAGGTTGGCGTCGAAGGGGGGATCGACGTAAGTCGGCGGGCTTCCGCCCGTGGGGATATTAGAGTCGCCTTCGGCCGACATCATCATGCGAGATTCCAGCCCCTCAAGCTGAGTGCGATAACTTTTTGCGCGTGCGCGTTTGCTGCGTTGCGAGTTGCGTGATCTCATGGTGTGCCCCCTAAGGTCGGCGCGAAATGCGTCTTACCGATGGGATTATAATAACATGGGAAAACATGAGTTCAACGTCAGCATTTGGCTGGAAAGTACTACTTCGTAAGCTTCGCTGGCGCCCCACGAGGGGATGCACTGGGGAATCGCCTGGTTTACGCGATCAACTCAAAACTATTGATCGTGGGCGCACCTTGCAGGAAGGTATTCCCCAGACCCAGGAAGTAAAGCTCGTCGCGATCTTCCTCGCCGTTGAGCGTTACCGCGGCTTCAAACGTGCAGTTCTCGAGTCGCACGGTGTCGTCGCCTTCGTCGAGAGCTGCTGAAAAGTTTTGCTTAAACGTTGAACCGCGCACCGTGAGTTGTTCGTCGCCGTCGCCGGTGTCGAAGCGCACGTCGCCCTCGAACGTCGAATTGAGCAGGTTGAACGTGTGTCCCTTCCGCTTGCCGACAAAGTCCAGGTCGTCGCGGAACAGGCAGTTGCCGTCGATCGTCACGGTGTCACCGTCGGCGCTGGTGTCGATCTTCATCAGGCTGTTGAACGTGGAGGAAATAATCTCCATCTGATCCGCGCCCGTGCTGCTGTCGAATTCGCAGTAGGCGCCCACAGTGGAGTTGGCGAAGTACAGCTTGTCGTTGCCGTTGTTGAAATGGAACTCGCACTTGCCGGTGAAGGTCGAGCTGTTCACCGTGATTTCGTCGGCGTCGCTGCCCACGTTGATCTCGGTGTCTCCTCCGACCGCCAGACTGGTGGCCTCGGCCTTATCGACGCCCTTGCCCATCTTGACCGTCAGATGCCGGGGCACGCTCACGCTGAAGAAGCGCACGATGTCGTCTCCCCGATTGAGTTCGATCAGGAAGTCGTTGGAAACGTTGTTGGCCACGAAGCTGCTCGATCCGTTGATGGTGGTGCCGATGCCGCGAATCTCGAAGCTGTCTGGATCGAGCTGCCGGATTTCGATGACGTTACCCTTGCTGTCGCCATCCAAATCCAACCGTCCGCTCGACACGCTGGCCCCGACGTCACCGGCCATTGGTAAACGACACTCGAGCGCCTCAAACCTTAACCGCGAAAGACGATTCTTCATAGGAACCTCGCTCTTTAAGATCGCAAGCCAAATTGAACTCCGGTGTACCATTGGTCTCCCATCGTCAGCGAAAAATCAAAGAAGCTGGGGGTCGTCGCGGTCATGCCCGAGGGCACCACGATCCGCACCTGATAATTTCCGGTGCGGGAAAAGTCGGTGAATTGAAACTTGCCCTTCCGGTTGGTCGCTTGCGTTTCAATCACGGCACCTTGCTGGTTGAGGAGTTGCACCGTTACGCCTTTGCGTCCCTCTTCGTTGCCGTCCTGGATGCCATCTTGGTCCTGGTCGATAAAGACCACGCCGCTGACTTCCGCCTTGAAGATGAACACGTTTTCTTGCAGCCCGACCACGCCGGTGTTGCGTTC
Organism: Planctomycetaceae bacterium; assembly: GCA_005773095.1. Lineage (GTDB taxonomy): Bacteria > Planctomycetota > Planctomycetia > Pirellulales > PALSA-1355 > SXHT01. Next base: position 12,345 of record SXHT01000254.1, on the reverse strand, counting down.
GAGGATGTCGGCCAGCGTGGTTTGCTCCAGCATGGCTAATTCCGCGCCCGAGAACAACCGCTGGTACCAGAGCCGGTCTCCATCGCGGAGCCGCTGGAATTGGTCGACCAGAATGCGCTGCGTGGTGGGACCGACCGAGGCCCCTGAGACATGGTCCTCGGCGAGCAAGCCGACCCAGAGATCGATGTTCTTGGTGTTGCCGTAGAGTTCCTCGAGCGCGAATCGGACGTCGCGATCCGCGGTGATTTTGCTGAACCGATCGACGCCCTTGAGGCCGAAGGCTTTGCGGACGTCGTTGTAGTCTGCCAGGCCATGATCGCGTCCGCGTTGGATGTTGATGGCGGCCAGATCGAATCCGCCCTGACCCGGCCCGGCGAAGAGAAAGTTTCTCAAGCTGCTGACGACCCTGGTGTCGATCTCTTCCATCTTGACGGTGGCAAAGTACTTCATCATGCCGTCGAGCCCGACCTGCCGGAACAAGGTGGGGTTCGAGAAAGCATCGACGAGCGAAATTTCGCCAGCGACCTGAACCGTCTGACCGGCGTCGTTCACGTAAGAAAACGGCAACAATTGCCCGTCATTGTCGAAAAATTGCACCACATTGAGCAGCGAGCTGTGCAAGCGGAAGGCGGCCGTGGAGAACTCGTTGGCGATGTTGGGATTCACCGACGATTTGTAGCCACTGTATGCCTTGAGCGCGCCCTCGCCCAGCAGTGCCGGCAGCAACTGGTTGTAGGTGATCGATTGAATTTCGGCGATCACCCAAGCGCGGGCCTGATCGAAGATCTGCTGATCGTTAAACCCGGGATTCGCCGCCGCAATCTCTTCGGCCAGGCGATTGTGCTCACGGATGAACAGCGTGTGCATCGCGGTTAGTTGAATGTTCTCGTTGGCCCGGATGTCGCCCGAGAGATAAAGCTGATTGTCGGGCACGCGATGCGCTTGGTTGAGATTCGGCAGCCCCGCGGTGTTGAGTGGCGGCAAATCACCGACGGGTGAGCTAGTGACGAGCAGCTTGCCGTCGACGAACGAGCGGAGCGCCGCGGCCCGCGTGGAATCGGAGCCGTAGATCATCGAGCCGTCGATCCAGGCGGTGATCTGATCGATTTGCTGGCGCGGATTGCTGGTGCTAGTCCCCGTGGCCGCGTCGAAGATGGATCGCCGCAGCGGCAAGGTCTGCGTGCCGGTGCCGGTGAGATCGAACGGGTTGTCGAATTGCGGCACGGGGATGGGGAACGATTCGTTCACCGTGCCCGGACCTGTGAGGTCCATGTCGTGATTGAGGAATTGCCCCCAGACATAGACGAACGGCGTCAGCCCTCGATCGCTGAGGAGCGAGCCAAGCGGATGGGTCACGATCCGGTTGCTGATTTCGCGGGCGCCGGGCCGATTGGCTCCGGCCGGAGCGAAGATGCCGTCTGCGTACTCGGCGGGCGCTTTGCGCAACAGTTGCTCGCCGGTGCTGCCCCACTCGGTTTGCGAGAGATTATTGCCCGTGCCGTCGAAGGAATAGAACTCGTTGACGGTGCAGAGGCTGCGAGTTTCGAGCGATTCGAGCGAGAGTCGTCGAGGCTGGCGAAAATCGCGCTGTCTGGTTACTGATCCCAACAGGCGTGATTTACGGAGCTGCATGGCGATGGGAGCAGGATCGAGCGGTGCGAATTCAATGGTTGTTTTGATTGTAATCGCGCACATGCGGAATTCCAGCCTGGGAAGCGCGGCGGTGCCGACAATTTCAATCGCAAACAACCCGGAAAAACACCGTGCGAGCCTGACGAGCACCGTTGCGGAAAGTGGTGCAATATGGGGAACCAGTGGGGAGGCTCTGCCGTGGCTTGCGCCAACTCCCGAAAAACTAAGTTGCGGCCGGGAAATGTCGGAGTATACTCGAACCTGTCGCATTGGAAACCGATCTGTCGATTCGTGGATGTGCATCATGTTTGAATTGTATTGCAGCCGCTCGCGCGCTCGTCACTCTTCGCGATCTGCTGCCAAAGCGCGGCAACGAAACACGTTTCAAATCGAGTCGCTAGAGTGCCGCACGTTGATGGCCGTCATGACCGATGGCCCACTCGTGGGTGCCGTTACGGATACCGAAGCCCGCATCTGGTTCAAGACCGACGATGACGCGAGCGTGCAAGTCCAGTATTCCACGAGTGCGGATCTCAGTAACGCGATTACCACCGCACCCATTTCGACGGTGAAGGCCAGCAATCGAACCGGCATCATTGAGTTGGAAGGTCTGCTTCCTGAGACGCGGTACTACTATCGAATCATTGTTGACAGTACACCACAGCAGGCCAGCAATTATCCGTCCTTCACCACGTTTGCTCCGGCGGGTTCGACGCGCGACTTCAGTTTCGCCGTGATGGCGGATTTGGAAGACACCGACGACTTTCCCTCCGCGCCCGCGCCGGTGTATGAGCAAGTCGCCAGTGAAGACATTGAATTCGTCATGCAGATTGGCGACTTCGATCATCGCGATCCGGGCAGGCTCAGCAAAATGCGAAAGATGCACCGAGAGGTGCGTGGCCCGGCGACTGCCGCGGGCGCTGAGTTCGCCGAGCACATTGCTCCGAACTTCCCATTCTTTCACACCTGGGATGATCACGATTACGGCAAGAACAACGGCGACAAGACGTTCGGTCGTCGTGCTGAGGCGATTCAGGCCATCAATGAATATTATCCATTTCCGGACTTGCCGAATCCCGCGGGAATCTGGCACGATTTTTCGTACGCGCAAGTTGATGTCTTCATGCTCGATCTGCGGTCGCAGCGCGATAATCACAACGATCTGGACGGACCGCAAAAATCGATGCTCGATGGCGACATCATCGCCAACGGACAGAAGCAGTGGCTCGAAAACGGACTTTTGAATTCCACGGCCACCTGGAAGATCATCGTCAGCTCGGTGCCTTTCAATCCGACGGTGGAAAGGAAAGACGGCTGGGAACTTTATCCGCACGAACGGCTGGAGCTGCTCGATTTCATTGCCACCAACAACATTCAGAATGCGATTCTGCTGTCGGCCGACATGCACTTTGGCGGGGCCGTTGATGATGGGTCGACATCCGGGCTGCCGGAAATCCAGTTGCCTCACACCAATATGGCGAACGACCACGTGAATACGACCACTCGCCCCGGCTTCTGGAGCGAAGGCATCCTCACGGGCGTTGACAATGCCGGTTATCTGCTGGTGACGGTCAATGAAACGCAGATCACGTTCGATATTAAGGGTGTTGACGGTGAAGTGAACCAGACGTTCACGATTGCAGCCGCTGGCTCGCAAACCCTGACTTCGGGCGGCATCTCAGGCTTCAACGAGAGCAGCGAGGAGCCGGCGCTGTCGGCCCAGACCAGTCTGGCTGTATCGCAGGGGTTGGCGGCGAACGCGGTCGCCACGCAGCCGAATATCGTATTGTTTGTCACCGACGATCAGCGGTTCGACACCCTGCAACACATGGCCAATTTGCAGCAGTTGCAGCAAAACAGCACCACCTTCAATAACGCCTTTGTCACCACGGCGCTCAGCGGACCCTCCCGGGCATCCATCTTGTCTGGCCTGTACGCCCACAACCACGGCGTGCTCAACAATGGCGACAAGCAAGGGGGCGCGGACAACTTCGACGACTCCGAAACGATAGCCACCTGGCTGCGCGACGCCGGGTATCTCACAGGTATCTTCGGCAAGTACATTAATCAATACGACGGCTCGCCGATTGAAGGTTGGGACGACGTCCACGTTTCTGGCAAGCCTGACTACTTCAACTACACCATGTTCGCCAATGGAGTTGAGGAAGCGTACGGCGACGCCCCCGAGGATTACTTTACCGATGTCGTGTCGGCGAAGGCGCAAGATTTCCTGGCAGCCAGCGAAGCCAACGACGCACAGCCGTTTCTGATGTACATCGCGCCGGGCGCCCCTCACAAGCCAGCCACACCCGCGCCGCGGCACCAAGACCTGGACGTCACGCTGCCGACGGTACGTCCGCCGTCGTTTGACGAGCAAGATGTCAGCGACAAGCCTCAGTGGGTGCAGGAATTAGATCGATTGTCAGCAAGGCAGATTAAGAAGCTCGACAAGGCACAGCGGAACGTGGTCCGAACCTTGCAAGCCGTGGATGAAGCGGTCGGCGATCTGATGGACACGTTGGCCACCAATGGCGAATTGGAGAACACGATCATCATGTTCGTGTCGGACAACGGCTTACTGTTTGGCGAACATCGGCACAACGAAAAGAAGGTGGCCTACGAAGAAGGCATTCGCGTACCGCTGTTGGTCTATGACGGCCGCAATCCGGTACAGCAGTCGATCGATGAAATGGTGCTGAATATCGATCTGGCCCCGACGATTGCTCAGATGGCTGGACTCTCAGTCCCGTCTGGGTTGAACGGCACTTCGCTGGTGCCTTTGCTCGAAGGTCAGTCGGTCAGTTGGCGAGAGGACTTTCTGATCGAGAATTACACCAAGCGAACGGCCGAACATGACGCCTTGCGGACCGAACAATGGAAATACGTGGAATACAAGAACGGCGATCGTGAGCTATATGATTTAGAGGCGGATCCGTTTGAGCTGGAAAGCCAGCACGGGAATCCCGCGTATCAAACCATGATCACCGAGTTTTCCGCCCGGTTGGCGCAACTGAAGGCGTCGTAGACCGGTCCCGTTTATGCCCACGCACTTTCCGGCTTTTCACGTGGTGGCAAAGCCGATTGGGCCGATTTGCAATCTCGATTGCCAATACTGCTTCTACTTGGAAAAAGAGAAGCTGTATCCCAGCACGAATCGCTGGGGAATGTCGGCCGACGTGCTGGAGAATTTCGTCCGCCAGTACATTGAGTCGCAGGACGCGCCGACGATCTCGTTCCTCTGGCAAGGCGGCGAGCCAACTCTGTTGGGCGTGGATTATTTTCGCCAGGTCGTGGCCTTGCAGGCACGCTACGCCAGTGGCAAGCGCATCGAAAATGCGCTGCAAACGAACGGTCTGTTAATCGATGACGCGTGGGCGGGATTTCTAGCGGAGCACCGGTTTCTGGTGGGCCTGTCGATCGACGGTCCGCCGGAGTTCAACGACTCATATCGTGTCGACAAAGGTGGCAAGCCGACGTTCGATCGCGTGATGCGTGGACTGGAGACTCTGAAGCGGCATCGCGTTGAGTTCAATACCCTCACCTGCGTGCATCGCCAGAACGGCGATCATCCGCAAGAAATCTACCGCTTCTTGAAAGAGGTGGGGAGCGGCTTTATCCAGTTCTTGCCGATCGTCGAACGGCTGGCTCACGAACCGACGACCGATGGCTTGCTGCGGATCCTGCCCGACGACGCAGCGCCGGCGGCGGTGGCGCCATGGTCGGTGGGGCCTGAACAGTACGGCGAGTTCCTCTGCACGATTTTCGACGCGTGGGTGCGCCACGACGTGGCGCGCTTCTACGTGCAGATGTTCGATGTGACGCTCGAAAACTGGCTGGGAATCACCCCCAGTCTATGCGTGTTTCGAGAAACCTGCGGCGCAGCGCTCGCGGTCGAGCACAATGGCGATCTGTATTCGTGCGATCACTTTGTGTATCCGCGGTTCAAGCTTGGCAATCTGATGACAGAATCGCTGGGAACGCTCGTTAATGACGCCCGCCAGGTGCAGTTTGGCGCAGCCAAGCGAGACGCTCTGCCCCGCTACTGCCAGGAATGCGATGTCCGCTTCGCCTGCCACGGCGAATGCCCGAAGCACCGATTTACCACGACTCCCGACGGCGAGCCGGGCCTCAACTATCTCTGCGCGGGCTACAAGCGATTCTTTCGCCACGTTGCTCCGGCAATGGACTTTATGGTCGCGGAACTACGTGCCCAGCGTCCCCCGGCCAACGTCATGCGCTGGCTGGCCGATGCCGAGAGCGGGTCTGCCAGTCTGGTAGAGGCCTGAAGAAGAACGCTTAGGGCAGAAAGTTTGACTCGGCGGCTTCCAGCGCCTGCTCGTCGCGAATCCGCAGGCTGGCGGGCCGGTGTTGCGTGTCGTCCTTTAGCAGCACCAACGAATCGACATCCTCGTACGCAACCAACATGTGTTGACGAAGGAATGAAGAAACGGAATTCACATTTAATCGGTTGTGGTGACCTTTCGCGACGACATACCACACACGCGCATGCTTGTTGAACAGATCTTTCAAGGATTCCTCCGTGGCAATCACAGGCGTACCATCACGGCGATTGAGCGGCACCGATCGGCCATCGTCTAGTACCGCTTGCAAGTGCAGCCGCGTTTGCAGCCAATGGAAGTTCTCGGGGTCGAGCCGCGTCGATTTGCCGCTGCCAAGCCAGGCATGGTGGGCGACCAGGTACGGTTGTGTGCTCAACACCACGTCTCCTGGCTGCATGTGCTTGACCAGAAAATGCGACGGCCCAGAAAGGCTGCGAGCGCTGAGCACGCCTGGCCGGTCGCTGTCTTTAGTCAGGGCGCGGAGCTTGGACAGTTGCGCGGTTAGCTCGGTGGCCAGCGCCGCGCCGGCCAGGACGAGGATCGCCGCCACGCAACTGGCATAGGCTCTCCAAACTTTGGGAGTGGGAGCATGGCGCACCAGATCCTGTAATTGCCGGGCCACGCTGACGATCGAAACCGTGGTCAGCAAAATGGCGATCGTCGACAAAAGGTAAGCGTATCGACCCGCGGTCACTGGCAGCAGCAGTGCCATCAGCAGCGCGGTCGTCAGAAAAATGATGATCAGCATCTGAGTAGGCCGGCGCCAGGCGCTTTTGAGCGTCAGTACAAACGAAACTACGATCGCCAACAGCGGCAGCAAGTCGCTGGAGCTCCAAGCGGCCTGATGCACGAAACGAACCGGATCGAACTGTGGGAACGTCCACATGGGCGTCAGCGAGACTTCGCTGGCGCCCATGCCGTAATCGAGTCGTCCGGACTGAGAAAGCGCGCGCTGCGCGCTTTGCGCCAGAATCACCAGAAAGACGACGCCGGCCGCCTGCCAGACAGTGCCGCAGCCGAAGACCGGCTTTAAGTCGCCGCGTCGATCGAGCAAGACACAGATCGTCAAACCGATTGCCAGGAATGCGGCCGCCTGCCAACTAAGAAAGACGGCGATGAAGCTAATTGCGGTGAGCCACAAGAACAAGCGGTTGAGAGTGGTGCGATTTTCGACGGCCCGCCAGAAACAATAGATCGTCAGCAGGGTCACGAATTGCAACTGCGACGGATAGCGGCCAAAGTTGGCCATCGTGATGCAAATCGGGGAGATGGCATAGATCGCCGCCGCAATCAGTCCAACGGAGCTGGAATACATCCGGCGCCCCGTGATAAACAGCAGGCCGATGGTGAGCACACCCCAGATGACCGCGGGTAGACGGATGATCGTGCATGGATCGTCGGTGAAAATCGCCGTAATCGTGGGGCCAATGTAGACCAGCGCACTGGTGGCAACCCACTGGACGGGCAGATCTTCCGTCACGATGTAGCTGGGAAATCCGCGTTCCAAACAACCCATGGTGCAGCGATACATGTGAACTTCGTCGGCGCCAAGCTCGCGTGCCAAATAGCCTTCCAGGCGCAGCATCAACCCTAGGCCCATCAGCGCTCCAGCCGCGAGCGCAGCCGTGTATCGCGGCCACAACATATGCCGGCTGTCGCGAAACAATCCCGCGCCAACGCCACGGAACAAGCTCAGGAGCAGCCACTGCACGGGAATCGTCGCCAGGGCAATCGGTAGCAACTGACTGCGATAGATAAGTTCCGGTGGTACTCGGGGATCGGTAGCGACGAGCGCCGCGACGAACAGCGCGATTGATGGCAGAATGAGCGCCAAATACGCCACGTCTCCGCGCCGCACCTGAGCCGGGCTAGAGTGGTTGCCGAGCCATTGCGCGGCAAGCCAGGTGACGAGTCCGATTAGACCGGCCAGGCCCAACGTGAGTGCCGTGCGTAAGAAGAATCGTGGCAGCGTTACGCTGGCTGGCAACAAGATGGCGACGGTTTCTCGCCCAATCTGCCAAGATGCCATTCCGAGATTGCCGACTTCCAGCACTGCGGGTTTCCAAGCGGCGCCTAATCGTTCGTCTTTGGCGACGGTACGCCAGTCTTCTGGTAAACCCCGGGCGGCGCGCCAACTGCTATCGCTGCCCGAGCGAACTCGTTCCCCCGCGATGTCTGTAGTTTCCAAGTCGGCAAGCAGATGCGGCGCCGTGGTGGGACTGGTGAGCCAGACGCTGAGCGTGTTCTGTCCGCGCTCAAGCAGGGGGCTAATGTCGTAAGTGCGTTCGAACGGTGCCGCCAGTTGCGATGTCCCGAGACGCGATTCCTGTTCGTCGAACACAGCGCCATTGAGAGCCACACGGTAGGCGCAATTCGTCGTCAGGCGCAGCCAGCCTTCGCGCGGCAAGTCGTGCATCACGAACGATCGGCGCAGGCAAGCCACGCCATTGGCGTTGGTGCCGTCTGGCGAAATCCACTTGCCCAAGGTAGGCTCGGTAATAGCCCGTGGGGGAATCGGCGTTTCGCCGTTGTAGATGGCTTTGGTTCGTCTCGCGGCGACCCACATTGAATCGTCGAATTTTTCCTCAAACCACCAGTAACCGTTACGAGCAAAAGTGGAGTTCGATCGCCAATCACCACTGGCATCAATCGTATGCGACTGGCCGGCAATCTCGTAGCCGCCGCGAACCGCAACCTGCGGCGGCCGATCGCCCACAAATTGCTCCAAGTGCAGGGCGATGACGTTCGTTCCTTCGCGTAAGAACGGCGCTAAGTCGATAACGATGGATTGGGCAAACCCATCGGCGATCCGCTGGCCAACGATCTGGTCGTTGACATACAACATAACTTCATCGCGCGTATAAACCTCTAGCCATGCCCGACTTGGACGCCGCGTGAGCTTCAGTGTGTGCCGCAGATAAACATTCTTGGCCGTCTCGTCGGCGCCAGCGATGGCATCGCCCTCATAACGCAGTTGGTACTTGGGTTCTTCGGCCGGACCGTACGATTGCCATAAGAACGCGCCTGCCAGGTAGGCGAGCGCCAACACGAGCATCGCACAGGTGAATCGGCGGACCGACAACATACGTCACATTCCCACGAGGCCACGGCGGCCGCGATAATTGATTTCTTTCGGCAAGTCGTAAACGTGGAGCGATTCGCGGTAGTATTTTCGCGCCTCGGCAAACTCGCCGGCCGCGAAATACAAGTCTCCCATCGACGACAACAAATCGGCCCGCAATAGACGATCCGAGATCCGATTCAACACCGGCCGAAACCAGGGCCGAGCCGTCTCGGGATGAGCGAAATCGGTGCGAGCCAGAATCAGTCCCAGATAGTACGGGCAATCGAGGCGGTAGGGATCAAGTTCAAAACCTTGCTGAAACGAGTCGGCTGCCGCCGTAAGTCGCCCCACGTTGTATTCGCTTAAGCCGGCGGAGGCGTAGATTTGGGCGGCTTGGCGATTGAAGGCCAGGGAATCGTTATGACTAGCCAGCAGCTCGCGTGAAGCATCGATGGCCGCGGCATATTCCGAAGCGGCTCGACAGCGGTCAGCACGCAGGAAACGGGCTGCCGGCGTATCTTGCGATTCCAGGCTATCGATCTTTCCGGCCAGTTGCCATGTGCGGCCCAACATGCCCAATTCGGGCATTACCGACACGGCCCAGGCGAGTTGCGTGCGCGCGGGGCGAGCATGACCCACCGATTCCAACGAGGCCGCTTGTGCCCAGTAGTATTCCGCGACGAGCCGTTGGCCGCAGACGACCGCGGCGATGAGCGTGCCGGCCACGCCGCTCAGTGCGAGCCACATCAACCGTCGCGGCAGAGGACCGCGACAGGCCAAAAGCACAGCGACGGCGGCTAGCGCGATCAGCAAAGTGCCATACCGGCGAAAAGGCCATGCGCTCCACAAGTTGGCCTGATCGGCTGAGGAAATCGGCGGCACCCGTGCTTGCCCGATCACCGTCACCGAATTCTCGTTCAAACTCATCATCACGACCGACATATGCTGTCGGGCTGACAACTCTAATTCCAACGATTCAGCCAGCAGAGGGTGGTTGAGCAGCACCATCGCATTTGCGACGACGGCGACCATCAATAAGACGACGGCCACGCGACCGGCGGCCTCCGGCCGCTGAATGACGATAACGATCGAGATCGCGATTGCCAAGAGCGTGAGCGCTCCGGGGCTGAACGCTCGCTGGCCGGCGTCCACAGCTTCGGGAGCATCGACTATGTGAGTGGAGTATTTCCATATGCCCAGCGGGACGTGCAGCGGCGTCAAGTCGCGATTGAGTGGCGGCCGCAGCCAGCCGGAGCACGTCAGCAAGGCGCCCAAAAGCAAGAACATTACCGCCAGGGAGCGCCGAGTCACGGCGAATTCCGCAATCTTGCTGGCAAGTGTGATGAACCACTGAAGCATAGACTCACCTGGAGCGGCGTTTCAGAGCAATCGCTTCGTGATACACGTCGGCAATCTTGCCGGCGGTTACTTTGCGGTCGCGGTGCTCGCGGATGTAGTCGAAGCCATTATGTCCGAGGCGCTCACGAAGCGCCGGATCGCGCAGCAAATGCACAATGCCATCGCCCAAAGCCTCGGCGCTGTCTGGCTCGGCGAGCCAGGCATGTTCACTGTGCTCTAGTCCGCCCGAGGAACTGCGGAACAGCACAATGCCCCGTTTGGCCGCCAAATAGTTAAGAATTTTGATGGGAAATCCCGGCGATTGGGGTCGCGGAACGACGGCCACGTCGCAAGTGGGAATGCACTGCCGCACGCCGTCCAGTTCCAGCGGCTCGGTAATTGCCACGCGATCGCTGATGCCGGCGGCGGCGATTTCTTCGCGAACTCGCGCCAAGTGTCGTTCGTGATGAATAGTTTGCACCAAAAGCAATTTGGCGTCGGGAATCGATTGGGCCACGTGCTTCATCGCCTCCATCAGCAGGTCGAGCCGTTGGAAGCGATCCATGATGCCGGCGTACAGCACCACGGGTGCATCTCCCAAACCATATCGATTGCGAATTTCGGCGGGATCAGACTCCACGGGGTTATCCAACTTGATGCCTTTGTAGATGATCGGCGTCGTGCGGCCTTTAAGTCCCATGCCATGCAGGAACTTTTCGATGTTGGCGCTATGCGGAATGCAGCGATCGCCAAGCCGCGGCACCGTGGCATCCAGCATCCGCGCCAAACCCACGGCCAGCCATTTCGGCATTGAGTTGTACGTGGGCAACTCGTCGCCCATCGTGCAATGCCAACTGAAGACCACGGGAATACCTGTTACCAGCCGGCATAACCACGCGGCCAGACCCGCTTCGTAACCGTGCGCGTGCAAAACATCGGGCCGTTCTTTGCGGATGACTTGCAGAGTTTTGAAAACCATCTGCAAGTCGTAGAGCGGACGGTATCGGGTGGGACCGACGCGGACTTGCGATTCGTTCGTCCAGTTGGCGATGCGATGGATTTTGGGTCCGCGAACATCCACTTTTTCGCCGAAGTGATAGGTCACGATATGCACGTCGTGCCCGCCATCGCTAAGCGCCTCGGCCATCTCGCGGATCGAGCCGGGCGTGCCGTGATTGGCCGGAAACGGGCAAGCGGCCAACATGCAGGTTCGCAGCTTGGCGCCATTGTGGTTCGTGGGAGACGTGTCGGCCGAGGCCGGCAACGGGGGCGCGGAAACAGCAGTCATACGAGGCGTCTATCGGGGGTCTCGAATCAAGATGCGATGGATCGCGGTGGGTACAGACTAGCTTAGTCAAGGCTTCGCGATTTCGATAGGGATTGGGGCCGGAGCTTCCCCAGAAAGAAACGGCAAAGTAGTCGAGAAAAAATCGTTGCTTTCCTGATAACCGCCACAACCGCGAGGTGACTACCATCCCGTCTAATTCGGCTGTGGCTCACCTACGGGCGTCGCGATGCAGGGATGTACCACCCTGTGGGCAACGATGGTGAATTGACGCCTGTTCACGGATCGAGCAAGCACCAGGGCGATTACGCACCGATCATTGTGCGCGACAACCACGAGCCACTGATCGACAAGGCGACATTCGACGATTTGAGCTTCGAGAGCCCTCGTGAGAGCCTGGATCACTGTCCGCCGTATCGGCTCTGCCAGACGCCTCCAGTTTTGTCCGCAGCCCGGTTCACCGGGCTTCGCCGCCAAAGGCGGTCGTAGGCCCGGCGGTCACGCCGGGTTCACGGGTTGCGTTGAACGTCTCGCAGCCCGGTTCACCGGGCTTCGCCGCCGCAGGCGGTCGTAGGCCCGGCGTTCACGCCGGGTTCACGGGTTGCGTTGAACGTCCCGCAGCCCGGCTCACCGGGCTTCGCCGCCGCAGGCGGTCGTAGGCCCGGCGTTCACGCCGGGTTCACTGG
>SXHT01000253.1 GCA_005773095.1 Planctomycetaceae bacterium | reverse complement strand
GATCCTCCTGCACCGTCTCGGCCTGACCCCACCCCGTCGCCTCCGGCGACTCGACAAGCTGATTCAAATGTAGTGAAACAAACATCCGCAAATCGCACCTAAGTCCTTTGCCGAACGTCCAAACTCTTTAACTTGGGTTAATGCCGCTCGCAGTGCGTCGCCAGGAGCCGATTCCCGGTTACCGGCTGATCGAACGTATCGGTGTCGGCGGCTATGGTGAAGTCTGGAAATCGGAAGCGCCTGGCGGTCTTACCAAAGCTGTCAAGCTGGTCTACGGGCACATGGACGATGCACGGGCCACCCGCGAACTCAAGGCCCTGAACCGCATCAAGGAAGTTCGCTATCCGTTTCTACTGTCACTGGAGCGTATCGAAGTTGTCGATGGCCAGTTGATCGTCGTCACCGAGCTGGCGAACACCAACCTCAAGGAGATTTTCACGGAATGTCAACGAGCCGGCATGGTTGGCGTGCCACGCGAGCGGCTGTTGGCATATCTCAGGGACGCGGCGGATGCTCTGGACTACCTTCGTGACGAACACAACTTGCAGCACCTGGATGTCAAACCCGAAAACCTGCTGTTGGTGGGGGACCGCGTGAAAGTCGCCGACTTTGGCCTGGTCCGCGAACTGTCGAATTCTGGCCAGTCGCTGATGGGTGGTCTGACGCCAAGCTATGCACCGCCCGAAGTATTTGACGGCCGTCCTGACCGCCATAGCGACCAATACAGCCTGGCAATTGTTTACCAGGAAATGTTGACTGGCGTCCTGCCCTTCTCCGGCCGCACCGCTGCGCAACTGGCCGCTCAACACATGCACAGCCAACCCCGGCTGGAATCGCTCGCCGCATCCGATCGCGTGGTCGTGTCGCGCGCACTTTCCAAAGACCCGGGAAAACGGTTTCCCAGTTGCCTGGCCTTTATTGGCAACCTGAGAAAACCGGAAATGGCCGCCGCCGCTGCGGTCGTTCAGCGAAGCGCCGTGCGTCCTGGTTCGCATGGACCGCTTAAGACCATCTCTTTGGATGATGCCGGCCAGGTTGGCGACCAAACCACGGTGCATACTCCGCGCTGCGGTGAAGGCGCGGAAGTGGCGGTCCTGAATCCGGTGAAACTGACCGGCCAGCACCGCTGCCGTCCGACCCTGTTCCTGGCGATCGGGGGCGCGGGGACGGAGACCATGCAGTACCTTCGCCGTCGATTGCACGACCGCCTGGGGGACCTGCAGGCAGTGCCGGCAGTCCAGATACTGGCGATCGATTCGGATCGATCCGCACTGGCCCAGGCTTGTAGCGCAACCGACGCTTCGGCCTTGAATGCCAGCGAGACCTTGACACTGCCGCTCCGTCGCGCCCAGGACTATCGGGCCGAATCGAACAAATTCCTGTCCTGGATGAGCCGCCGGTGGATTTACAACATTCCCCGTTCGCTACAGACCGAAGGCCTCAGGCCACTAGGCCGGTTAGCGATGGTCGATCATGCCGAAAAGTTGATGCAACGCCTCCGCGATGCAATCGGTGTACTTTCCGACGAAGCTGCGATTAGAGAGTCGACGAAGTCGAGCAAGTTGGAATTCGAAGTTGCTTCGCCACGTGTCTTCATCGTGGCGTCGATTGCCGGCGGGACGGGCAGCGGTATGGTGCTGGATGTGGCCTACGCCGTACGGCAGATTCTGTCGGAGCACGGCCATCCCGACGACGGCGTCTGCGGTATCCTGACGCACCACACAGATCGTCGCGCATCGGCCCATGACTTGTCCATCGCCAATACACTGGCTTGTCTGGCAGAACTAAAACATTTCAGCGAACCGGCAGGGCATTATCCCGGTGACACAACTCTGGGTCTGGCAACGTTCTGCGGCAGAACATTTCATCACGGATACCTCGTGCACCTCGGCGACGACCTCGGACGAGAAGAATTGAGCGAGCGATTGGATCGCGTGGCTATGTACTTGTTTTGCAACAGCGTGACACCGGCTGGCGAGTTTTTCGATCAATGCCGCGCGCAGGAACACCAGGAGCACCCCGTCCTTACTCCCGAAACGAGCTTGAGGTCTTTCGGACTGTGCCAACTGGGTTTGTCCAACAGTGACTTGCCCTCGGCCATGGCGGACACGATCTGTAGCCGGCTCTTGGACGACTGGCGAGGTGGCCCCCAAATGGTGACGGAGGCCAAGCCGGTCAAGTTCTCCGACCTGACCACGGAAAGTGAAACCGGAGCCGATAAGGTGTCCGCATTCCACAGTTCCATGGATCGTCTGGCGGAAGAGCGCGCCGCATCGCTGGGGCTGGATCTCGATCGTCTGGCCAGGAAGGCCCTACATTTTGCAACGGATGAAATGGGTTGTGATCCGGGAACGTATTTCGCCGAATTGCTCAAGAGGTTTAAAGGCCGGGAACAGGCAGCCCAGGGCCTGGCCACCAGAAGGGGAATCATGGACCTGGCCGATCGTATGTTGGGGACGGACACGGCCGAGGGTCGTCAGGAAGCAGAATTCCTTCCCCTCCAGGCAGTGATTAACGAACGCTTGAAGCTGATGGCCGATGAACGTGCGTCCGTGCTGCGCGAATGGGTCTGGGAATTGGTGGACGATTCACGTGGCCGCATTCGCGGCGCTCACCGCGCCACCAGGTGGCTGGCCCAGCACCTCCAGAGGCTGGCTCGCCAGGCCAGCGATCAGGCCAAATTGTACGACGTCGAGGCGATATCTGTCCAAGGACAACTGCTGAATCCCGCCCAGAAAAGCAAAGATATCGAGCAGGATGTGGAGTCGAGTCCGCTGCTGTCGCAGTACTTCAGCTTGAGGTTACACCAGACGTTGATGCGCGGCGTGGCCAAGGCCTTGCGGCGCATAGATGAAATTCATCTCGCTTCCGCCTCGAATCAGGTCATGGATCTGTTGCGTGAATTGAATGCGCTGTCCGGCCAATTCACACCCCTTTCCCAGGTGGACTTACCGCCACCCCAGGGCGATGGCGGGATGAACTTCCATCAATATCTTCGTTCGTCCTCGCAAAAGGCCTTATCGCAGCAAGTCACCCAATTCGTGGCCGAGGTGGAAACCTCGTTGTTCGGTCGCGATGGCGGCCTGCGGGTGTTGCTAGCCTCGAATGCCGCGGTGCAAACCGATCTGGCGGAGACCCTGCGTACGACCGCTCGTCTGGTTTTAAGCCAGGCGGTTCGGAAAGTGAACGTGGCCGACTTCGCGTTGGCGGCCGCCTCGATCCTGCCCGGCAAGTCGAGCAACCCCCTGTCGCAATGTGCCGAAATTGCGATGCCATTCTGGACCAGGTGTGGCGGCGCACAACGACTGTTATGCGTCGTTCCGCAAAGCAGCGAACGGAAGCCGATGACTGCCTGTTTGGAACATTATCTGGAACAGAAACCGAACCTCGTCCTCGACGCGGACGGCGATCTTGTGTTCTGTTTCGAAGCGGAAGGGCTGGAGATCGTTGACCTGGCCTGGTCGCTGATCGGCGACCGGCCCGACCTGCTGGAGATCGCGTCGCGCCTGCATACGCGCGTGGATGTCGACTGGCTGTCACTGGTCCAGGGAGTGGGGCGGTGATTGGCAATTCCAACGGCGGTAACGAGCAAGGTTACTTGCCGGGCAATTTGACATTCAGTGTTTTGGCGTCGCAGGCACCGACGCTGTGCGCGCGTTGCAGGGTCATGTTCCAAGCTCCCAGGTAGACCAGGATCTAGACCGGTTTGCGCCTTTTTCGACGTGACGTCAAACCTTCGAAACCACACCCAAGGAGAAGTGTCGTGCCAGACCCGTGGTAACCAGGATAGCTGCTTCACCGGTTTTCTTCCGGTCGAGCCAGGAGAGGCACCCGCACGGGATTTAGATGAATGTATCTGCTGAATTCCAGGTATTAGCCATTTCTCCCTACTTCAAATCCACCGTCCAGTAAGCGTTGTCCAGAAACGTCTTCCAGCTTTCGTACTTGGGGTTGCCAAGTTTGATGGCCAAGAGCGGACTGCGCTTGGGTTTCGCGGGCGGCTTGACCAGTTTCATGTGCGCTTCTTGCGGCGTGCGACCCCCCTTGCGCACGTTGCACAAGACGCATGCGCAGACAATGTTTTCCCAGCACGTCTGCCCATTGCGACTGCGCGGGACGACGTGGTCGAGGCTCAGCTCACTGGTCGGAAAATGCTTGCCGCAATATTGGCACTTGTTGCTATCTCGGGCAAAGATGTTGCGGCGATTGAAGCGGACCGTTTGCTTGGGCACGCGATCAAAGGAGAACAATCGAATCACGCGCGGTACCTGGATTTCAAAATGAACCGAACGGATCCAATCTTCGTGCGGCTCTTTGAACTCGGCCTTGAGCTCGCTGATTTCACGCCAGGAGTCAAAACTGTAATTGGCATACTGACCATCCACAATGTGAATAACTTCCGCCAGCTCTCGGCATAGCAAGCTGAAGGCCCGGCGCACGTTGATCACGTGGATGGCCATGTAAAAGCGGTTCAGCACCAGCACACTGCTCCCTAAGACACTGCTGCCTAAGACACTGCTGCCTGACGCACCGCCGCCGAGCACGCCCGTGGAGGCCCTAAAACTCATGTAACCTTCTCCCCCCGATAAGAAGCCGGATTGATCCGAACTCGCCCTGCCGCGGCGAGCAGGTTGCGATCGGACGGACCGAATTCCGGCGAATTCATTTGCCATGAATCGCCTCGATCGACGGAGAGCACCTATCGGCGGCACACCTGAAAGTTGCAACGCCAACTCCCAATCGTGCGTCGTATCTGCCGCAAGCCTCGTCAACCGCCTAATCATTTTAATCGCTGGCTGCGTGGTGTGCCAGATGAGAGTGCCGAGCAAACGAAAATCACGATCGCAGGGGGTTGCATTGGCCTTCGCGGCGTCAAATATTTCCTGCACGCCAGGACTTGTTCCTGACGGCACGGAATGTGCCATCGGACGTTTCCCGTCCCGTCTTGCGTCGGTCAATTGCGGCACACTAGGATGGGGTTAACCAGTCAGGCTGTACAGCCTGCCAAAACAATTCGTCAGGCTCGAAAGCCTGACTTAGTACCCAGCCGGCAAGGAAACGACGCCATGATGCATTACTCGTGCGACTGCTGCAAACGGCCGATCCCCAACGATGATGTGCGCTATGTGGTCCGTATGGAAGTCTACGCCGCCTTCGATCAAAACCCGCTTGTCGAACTTGACGAGGACCGGGATCACCTTCAAGAGATGCAGGACATACTGCAGTGTGCCGAAGACGAGGATGACGAAGCGGTCGCCCCCGAGGTGTACGAGCAGATGCGGTTTGATCTATGCTCGGATTGTCGCAAGAATTTTGTCAAGCATCCGCTGGGTCGTGGATTGTCGGACCTGGTGGAGTTCAGTAAGAACTAATCGTACCTCGATAAAGCCGCGACCCGCCCAAAGGGCACCCGGTCGCGCCGGCGCGACCCACGGTCGCGGCTTGATGAACATCACTCGGCAGTTTCGGCCGCTTCGCACCTGGCGTTTTTGGGTTGCTTGGCCAATAGTGCTGGCGATTGCGCTGCGCGTCGTATTTCTTCTTCGGCAAGATGATCGACCTCGCGACCTGGCTGAAGGCCACTATGTTGTGTCGTTTGTCATCGACGGCGATACGTTGACACTTGTCGACGCTAAACGGATTCGGCTGATCGGTGTCGACACGCCCGAGACGCACAAGCGCGAGCAACCGCCCGAGCGCTGGGGTCCCGAGGCGGGTGCCTTCACGCGTGCGTTCGTCGCCCGCGGCGGCGGCGTCGTGCGATTGCAATTCGACGATGAGCGGCTCGACAAGTACGGCCGCTATCTGGCGTATGTTTGGGTCGACGGAAAGTTGCTCAACGAAGAACTGATCCGCCACGGATTGGGTCGCTTCACACCGGGCTTTCGTTTTTCCGAAACCTTCAAGCGCCGATTGAGAGCGGCCGAGCGCGAGGCGAAATCGCGGCGAGCCGGAATCTGGTCGGATTGATCTGAATCGTTGCCCGGCCGGCCCCTCCGCCGAGCGTGGTCAAGCGACGCAGAACCGCTCAACCCCCACTGGCGAATCGGGGCGTGATTTTATTACAATTCTCAGATTCACAATCGCACCATCGCCGGGGAAATCATTTTGAACATCCACAAGAAAACACGCATCGCGGTCATCGGCGGCGACGGTACGGGTCCCGAAGTGGCCCAAGAAGGATTGAAAGTCCTGACAGCCGTTTCGGAGCTGGAAAAGTTCGACTTCGAACTCAAGCATTTCGACTGGGGTGGAGAGCGCTATTTGAAAACAGGCGAAGTGCTGCCGCCGGGCGCGGCCGATGAACTGCGAAAGTTCGACGCAATCTATCTCGGCGCCGTCGGACATCCCGACGTAAAGCCCGGCGTGCTCGAAAAGGGGTTGCTGCTCGAACTGCGCTTTCAGCTTGACCAGTACATTAACTTGCGGCCGGTGAAGCTGTTTCCCGGCGTCGAGACGCCGCTCAAAGATAAGGGCCCGGACGACATCGATTTCATCGTCGTTCGCGAGAACACCGAGGACATGTATGCCGGCGTTGGTGGCTTCCTGAAGAAGAACACGCCCGACGAAGTGGCTGAGCAAACCGCGATCTATACGCGTAAAGGTTGCGAGCGCTGCATCCGCTGGGCGTTTGAATTGACGCGCAAGCGAAACAACCCCAAGGGCAGGATGCTGACCTTGGTTGCCAAAACGAACGTGCTGACCTACGGCCACGATCTATGGTGGCGCACGTTTCAGGATGTGGCCAGGGAATACTCCGACGTGAAGGCCGACTACAATCACGTGGACGCCTGCTGCATGTGGATGGTCAAGCAGCCCGAATATTACGACGTGATTGTAACCACGAACATGTTCGGCGACATCATCACCGATCTGGCGGCGATCATCCAGGGCGGCCTGGGCGTGGCGGCGGGGGGCAACCTGAATCCGGATCCCGGCGGCACGAGCATGTTCGAACCGATGGGCGGCAGCGCCCCCAAGTACACCGGTCTGAACGTGATCAACCCAATCGCCGCCATCAACGCCATGAGCATGCTCTTAGAGCACACTGGCCATGAAGAAGCGGCAGCGAGGATCATGGCCGCGATCCAAAAGGTCACCGGCACGAAAATGAAAAGCCAGGCCGCCGGGAAAATGGGTTACGGCACTAAGGAAGTGGGGGACCTGGTCTGCCAGTTGCTCTGATATTTCGCAAGTCTCCGACAGGCGCTTGCATCCTATATCGTCGTACAGTTCTCAGCAGCGCGGCTCCACGGGGCGGGGACTGGCTCGTTTTCCCGGCGAATTCGAGAGAGCTTCATCGTCCTGTTGGACGGTCGCCCAACGTAGTTCCCGGGAAAATGTGCCTGTCCCCCTCTCTTGGCCCGTGAACGGTTACCCGGGAGATATGCCTGTTCCCCTGACTTTGCCCGTGAACGGTTACGTATATCGCACGCCCTGGTGTTCGGGTTCGAAGAAGACTGGCAATAATGCGTCGGCTCGCAGCAGCCCTTGGCGGGTGAGTTCGATATGGTCGCCGGCGATCGTCAGGTAGTCGTCAGCCTGGTGCGCAAGGAATTCCTTGCGCCATGCTTTGAGGATTTCCACGCCGAATTTTTGGCGGAAGTAACCGGCGTCCAGGCGGCCTGTTTTGAGCTGCAGGATCATCTCGCGGATCAGCAACTGGTGCGGCGTTGGTTTGAGGCCGCGCAATAGGGGCAATTCGCCGCGGTCCAACATGCCGATATAGCCGGGCCAGTCCGGCTGGTTCTGGTAATGCACGCCCGAGACGTGGCCGAAACTGGCGACGCCGGTGGCCAAAAGGTCGCTGCCGCGCCAGAGGTTGTCACGGTAGCTGAAGCTGGTTGTTTGAGAGCCCTCGTCGGAAAAGGTGACATGTCTAGTGTTCTGCGAAGACTGCGCAGCATGAGCCGGTCCTCGACCGCTCTGGCGGACCATCGTGTAAGCGCTCGATACGCGGTAGCCGGTGGCGGCCAACTCGTTGAAAGCGTAATCGACCCAGGCGCGTTTGGTTGGCCAATCGGCGACCGGCGTTTCAAACTGGTTGCCCAGGATGTCTTTCGAGTAGACCGTGTTGAAGGGCAATTCCATTTGGTAGATCGTGACGCTGTCCGGCGCCAGCTCCACCGTGCGGCGGATGCTGTCGCGCCAATTGTCCCAGGATTCGCCGACCATGCCGGCAATCAGGTCGATGTTGACGTTGGGAAAACCCGCGGCTCGAATCCAGTCCCAGGACCTGTAGACTTCGCTTGAAAGGTGGGCCCGGCCATTTTCTTCCAGAATGCTGTCGCTGAAGTTTTCGATGCCGAGGCTCAGCCGCGTGACGCCGAGTTCGCGCAGCGTGTGCACCTTGGGCTCGCTGAGCGTGCCTGGCTCGCACTCGAAGGTCACTTCTTCGGCCTGGTCCCAGCGGATATTGGCCCGCAGGCGATCGAAGAGGGAGGTAAGCTGCTTGCCGGACAGGAACGAGGGGGTTCCGCCGCCGAAATACAAAAAACGAAAGGGCCGCCCCCCCATCACGGGCAATTTGCTGACCAGCTCGATCTCGCGCGACAAGGCGGCGACGTACTGCTCAACGTCGTGGGCGTTTTTGTCGGTGTACACGCGGAAGTAGCAGAATTTGCAGCGCTTGCGGCAGAACGGAATGTGCAAATAGAGGCCAAGCGGCACGTCGCGCGGCGGCGCGTTGAGCGCGGCGCGCACGTCATCGAGCGCGTCCGGGCTCCATTGGCTGAACGGCGGATAGTTGGCTATGAAGTAGCTGCCAACTTCCGTCTTGGTGGCATCAGTGACCATGGAGACATTCTATCGGGTATCGTTTGTTCGATCACGGTTTCTTGCCAAAGCAATAGAGGGTTCCGTCCGTGTTGCCGATGACTAATCGCCCGTTGCTTACGGCCGGCGAGGCGTTGAATTGGCCGCCGGCTTCGTATTCCCAAACCCGTTCGCCGGTTTTCACGTCGAGTGCGGTAAGCCGGCCGTCGGCGGAGCCGAAGAACACGCGGTTGCCGCTCACGACGGGCGAACTATCGACGCGATGCCGGGCGGAAAATTTCCAAAGCTCCGAGCCGGACTTGGGATCGAGGGCCACGACTTGCTTGTCCCGTCCGCCGAAAATGATCGCATGGTTGGTCGCCGCGGCGCTCGATCGATAGCCCTGCTGCCGCGGCGAGGAAAATCGCCAGGCAACCTTTTCTCTGCACCAATCGACGGCCAGGAACGCCGAACCTTCCGTGCCGAAGTACACACGGTCGCCGAGCACAGCCGGGGTGCAGCCGGTCGGTGATTCGATTTCGACCGCGCCCAAGCTCGAACCATCATCGAGATTGACGATATGCAGTTTGCCGTCGCACCCAGCCAGAAACGCGCGGTTCTCCACCACGGTTGGCAGCGAACGGATCTGATCGCCAATTTTCAGTTCCCAAACCTTCTTGCCGGATTCTGCATTCAGGCAGTAGAGCGTTGAATCCTGCGAACCGATCAGCACATTCTGCTTGTAGAAATTAGGCCCGCCATTGATTTCACCGCCGGTTTCGAACCCCCACACTCTCCGGCCGTCGGCGGCGTTCAAGCAAACCACTTTACCGTCGGAATCGCCGGCCGTGACGCGGCCATCGCGGATTGCCGCGGCAGCGCCAAAACCAAGGTCGGTCTTGTGAGCCCATTTCTTCTCTCCGTTCTGCAGATCGACGGCGTACAAATTTCCGTCGAATGAACCGACGAAGACAATGCCATCCGCGATCACCGCCGTGGCCTCGAAGGCCCCGCCTTTCTCCGCCTGAAATTTCCAAAGCACGTCGAGCGTCTCGGGAAGGGATTCCGCCGCAACGCCCGTGGCTTTAGCATCGCCGCGCGCAAGTGGCCAATCGGCGGCCAACAACCGTGAGCCAACAGCCCACGCCAAAACGAATGCGGTAAAACTGCATTCAATAAGCCTGCTCATACAATGCCAGAAATTGCGGTTCTTCGACGGGGCGGGGATTGAATTTACCGGTCCATTGCCTGGCAGCATCAGCTGCCAGCATGGGTAATTGTTCGCGATCGATGCCCACGTCGGCAAGTCGACTCGCCAATTGGGCTTTCTCAGTGAACCCTGCGACCATGTCGGCCAGGATGTCCGCCTCATGGCGGCGCGTCGCCGAGCCGTTCGAGCCGCCGGTGTCTTCCAGCAGATCGCGATACCATGCGCCAAACTCGACGCCGTTGTAGCGAATCACGTGCGGCAGCATGAGTGCGATCGCCTGCCCATGTGGCACCGCAAAGTGAGCCGTCAGTGGGTTCGCCAGGGCGTGCGTCGCGCCTAGCATGCTGTTTTCGATGGCCAGTCCGGCGAAGCACGCGCCAAGCTGCATGCCACTGCGGGCCTCGATGTCGTTCGGGTCGTCGAGAACGCGGGCGAAGTTTTCGGAAAGCAATAGCCAGGCCTCGCGGCTGAAGGCCAGCGACGCGGGATTGCGCACCGTTGTCACGTAGCTTTCAAGTGCGTGCGAAACGGCATCGATGCCGGTCAGCGCCGTCACCCGGTCTGGCTGGGAGACTGTCAGCACCGGATCAAGAATCGCCACGCGAAACGACGCCTTCTTGTCGCCGCAAGCCATCTTCACGTGCGTCTGGGCATCGCTGATGATCGCAAACGATTGCGTCTCACTTCCTGTGCCGGCAGTGGTGGGCACGGCGATCATCGGCAACATGGGCTTAAGCGCCTTGCCCACGCCCCAATAGTCCCGCATCCGACCACCGTTGGTGTGCAAGAAATTGATGCCCTTGGCGCAATCCATGGCGCTGCCGCCACCAAGGCCGACAATCAGCTCCGGCTCGTGTCGTGTGGCGACTTGCAGGCCCGCTGCCACGTGGTCGGTCGTCGGATTCTCTCCCACCCCCTCGAACAGCGTTGATTCAATGCCGGCCCGCCTGAGCACCGCCATGCCGCGCTCCACATGCCCCGCCTTCACAATCCCGGGATCGCTGACGACCAGCGCGGTTCGCGCTCCCAGTTCGCCCGCAAGCTCACCCAACGAATCGACCTTATTTGGGCCGAAGACGATGCGTGTGCGCGGTTGGTAGTCGAAGGAGATCATGGGGGGATACAAGTCAGGCGTCGGGAGCCGGGATGGCCGTGTTGGACTGTTGATCGCGGACTTCTTATTTCCGGATCTGGTACGCCCGCGCGCGGAACAGAAACTCCACAAGGTTCCCTTCGTGCGGTTGCAGCCAGTCGAGATTGTTGGTGGGAATCGGGCCGATATTCAAGCGATCAATGTGGGTGGCGTCGGTCAATTGCTGTTGCCATTCGGAATTGCCGGTAATGGCCGTGCCGACGAGCGTATAACCCATCTGGTCGATCATTTTCTCCTGCGGGCATTCCACGACGGCGGCAAAGGGGAACATGTATTCGCTCTTGGCAAGTGCGGCGGTGGGCGACTTGCAATGCACGATGGTCGGGCGCAAGTAACCGCAGCGCTGTTGCTCGACGAGTCGCGGACCAAACGGCTCCGTTACATGCGTGACGTGCTCTTCACGGAAACCCGCTTCGATCGTCCGCCAAATGGCCGCGGCCGCTCCGGGCAGCGTAAAGGCCGCGAGACCTGATGTGGGGTCCGTCGGGGGCTTGACCTCGATCGGACCGAGTCGATCGGCAAGTGCTTGAGCGATTTCCATCGTGTGCCGCGACGCCCAAACGCTGGATGCGTTAATGCAGCTTCGACCGGCGTTGGAGTAAATGCTCTCGACCATCAATTCAAGATAATCTTCCCAGCGATCCACCGCGTCGTCGCCGAGCAGGATCTTGCTGAAGCCGGGGCCATGCACTTGAATTCGCGGATCGCCTTTGTGCTTTTCGATCGTGGCCTGGCCGCCAAAGATCATTGAGCGATTGCAGGCCGCCATCACCGCAGCCCCCACATCATGGCCGCCGGGATAGATCGAAAAGGCTTCGGCGGGGATGCCCGCTTCCACCATCGCCGCGAACACTCGGTACGGGGTCCAGATCTCTTGCGAGCCGGGTTTCATCACCAGCCCCAGTTGCAGGGGAATCGCCGGCAGCCACAGGGTGTGGACCCCCGGCGAATTGGACGGTAGCACCAGGCCCAGCACCGGCGACTGCGCTTGGTAGCTGACAACAACGCCGCGACTTTCCTTGCCGTAGCCGCGAGTGAGGATTGCCAGATCGAGCCCGCGCGTCAGAGCGTCGAGCATCCGCTCCATGTTCGAAAGCACGGCGTGGTTCTTCTTCATGTTCGCCCGGCAGATATGTTCGGGCAAACCGCTGGTGGCCGATTGAGCATGCACGAACTCATCGGGCGACTGCTGGCCGTCGCCGAGCGGCAGCGTGCCGTTCAAGTACGCATCGGCGGCGGATTTACAGCGTTCGATCAAGTCCGCGCATGAGATCGCGCGGAGAGCATCGCGTGCGGCTTGCGCATTGCGCATGTCGCGCTGTACCAAACCACCGTTGGCTTGACTGACATTGGCGACAGCTTCACCCGTCGCAAAGTGGACAACGGTCTCGATCTCCAATGACGGGTACGGTTGACCCCATCGCAGTGCGGGAATGCTTAACATAGCAGCCTCGCTACTCCTGGAGTTCTCTCAGCTTCGCGGTTGCCGTATCTCAAGGAATCGTGGGAGGCTAATCGCGTGATTTGAATGCTGAACGACATTAATACACACCGACGGTCGTCGCTTCGGCCAGTTCATGAAACGGACGCACGCCGCTGACGCCATCCCAGGGGTAGTGGATGTACGGCATTTCCCGTTCGCCTTCGTCGCGTTCCATGAAGCCGGGGACGAAAAACTCCTTCGTCAACGTCGTCAGCTTGACGCGGCCCGTTTGCCCGTAACCCACTACGTGATCATAGTTATTGAAATCGACGACCTCGATTGCGGCCCGCGGCTGCGGTGCGTAGTAACTGATTTTGTATCCCTCGGAGGCGGTTACCGGCTTACTGCACGCCAAGCCCATCAGGGTGTTGCCATAGGTGGGCGTCATGTACACGCCCTCCAGGAATTCTTCCGTGGCAAATCGCGTCCACTGGGGAGTAAATTCCGTGCCTCCGGAGAAGATTCCCGTGATGCCCGTACCGCGGATCGTCTGACCGCGTTTCTCCAGCGCCAGCGCAAGCGCTTCAAGCAGCTTGGGTGTGGTGAACATGCAGCGAATATCGTGCCCGGCTCCCAGGATCGTGATCGCCTGATCGATGCAGTGCTGCTTGTACGCCTCCAAGTGTTCCATCCAGCCTTTGTTGATGAGCTTGATCACCCAGCGCGGGTCGAGGTCGATGCAAAAGCAGATGCCGCCCCGCACCTGGGCAAGGTGCTCAATCGCCAGTCGCAAGCGGCGCGGGCCGCTGGGACCCAGCATCAACCAGTTTGCGCCGGGCGGAAAATGCTCGTCCGGCAGCGTCTTGCTAAACAGCGAGTAGTCCGTCCGCCAATCGTCCACGGCGATGCGGCTCTTCGGTACGCCCGTCGTCCCGCCGGTTTCGAAGACGTAAATCGGTCTGTCGGCGAATGCCTTGGGCACCCAGCGGCGCACCGGGCCACCGCGCAACCACGCATCTTCGAATGGCTCAAACTTCTTCAGATCGTCGAAGGTCCTGATGTCTTTGAGAGGATCGAACTTGAGATTCTGCCTTTGCTCCAACCAGAAAGGGCAGCCGGTGGACTCATGAAAGTGCCATTGGACGGTCTCATAGGTGTGGGCATCCAGCACCTCGTGGGCTGTTCTTGCAGCCGCATCCAGGTTGGAACTATCTTTGGCCTCGGGAGACATGAACGCACCTGAAGGAAAAAATCGCAGCGGCGACCGACACCTACCCGCTGCATCAGTTTAGCCGCGGCCGTGGTGGCTGGGCAACCGGCAGCGCCAGGCGAATTTTCCATCCGTGGGGGATCATTTCGACGCCTGCAATCAGCACCGATAAATGTCCCGCGGCCAACCATCGGCGGATTGGAAATCCGCCCCACTCGGCTGCGGCAAGCCCTACTCGGCTGCGGCCAGTCCTACTCGGCTGCGGCCAGATTAGGCGTGCTGCCGAGCGTGGCCAGCACCTGAATCACACCGTTGAGCTGGGCTAAACGCGGCCCAAATCGATCGACGAATTCATTGAGCGCGTATTCGCCGTCGGCCATCGATTCTTCGTTGTCGTTGACTTCGCGCGTGATCTGATCGAGATACGCCACTTGCACGCGCGTCAGCGCTTCGGAGGCATAGCGGCAGCTCTCTGCCAGCGCCGGATTGGCGTCCTTCCATTGAGACAACTCGGCCGCGCGGTGGCGATGCACGGCAGACATGTTGGAGACGATCTCCTCCAGCAATTCGTTGGTCCGGTCCTGCGCTGTCAGCACACTTCGCAGCAAGGAGAGCTGCTCCTCCTGCGTGTTCTGGGAATGCAGCGGCCGGGGGAGGTGGGTCGCCGCCGTGATGTCAACTTGGGTAAACAACGAAGCCGGCTGAGTATCACGCGCCATGAACGAGTATCCTTTGGGTTGAGAGCTCCCTCGATTGTAACGCAAGCCGGTCCGAATTGCCACTAGCCCCAGGGCCGATCAGTGTTTTACATTCGGCAACCTGGTAGGGCCGGCTTGGCCGGCCGCGGATGGGAAAGTCACGCGAATCCGGCCGGCGCCGCCGGCCCTGCAGCGGATAACTGATTGGCACTGATGTCCCCCTGCGGCCATGCAGTTTTTGCGCTGTCACGTAGAAGGGGTCGGGAGTCGATTTCGCGGAGTTGACTATACCATCGGAGAAAGTCGATTCCGCGAAACCAACTCCCGACCCCCTGGCGCATCCCGAACTTCCCTTGCCGACGCTTCGGGTTGGTTAATGCGGGCCCGGGGAAGCCAGCGGCGATGGTGGCGGGAAAGTGGGAAGACTTTGCCGGTACGACCGTGAGATTTTGCCGCACAATCGTCGACATAAGCGTTAAAGCCTGCAAGACCCAACGCCCGATGCAATTCACAGCCCACCTCGGACGGACGTTGGGACGAAGGAGCAATGGAATGACCAGGCGTCCCCGTCTGGTCGCACCGTCCAGCCGTCCTATCACCTCACCAAGGTAACCGCCGCACTATGGCCGAGTTGACCAAGGCGAGCGATGCCGCGTCCAATGCGTTAGGTTTCTTGACGGTCGTTGAGCTGGAGCAGATTGGGCTCGTTGGCGGCTACCTGATCCTGAATCCATCTGGCCGGCCGCTGGAATTTCATTGCACCGCTCCGGTCAAATCCAGCCGCGCGCAGCAGATACTTTTTGGACCAACGTTGGCGCCATATCTTTTCGGCGAGGAGATCGCAAGAGCGCTGATTAACAAAGGGGGCATCGCACCGCTTGCCGTATGGACCGACCAGGCGCCTGTGATGGCCGTCCGCGAGTTCGTATCGCTTCCCGTGGCGTTATTGATCGCCGACGATTTGGCCGTGAATCAAGCCCGCCGGCACTTCGACGCCGTCGTGGAGTTTACGATCGGTCAACATCGCATGGTTACCAGCGGAGATTACCTGCCTGATCGCGACCGTATTCTCGATCGCATGTCGGCGCTCGGCGCGTTCGACTTGTTTGAGCCGTTCGGCCGGATCCGCGAAGCCGTGGAGGAAGCCCACCGCGCCGCGGCAGCCCGCCAGGCGGCCTGAGAAGGCATTGCAGAAAGCCGGCGTTACTTCCCCCTTCCCGCTGCGGCGGGGGAGCGGGGGAAAAGCATCAGGATGAGCGATTTGCCGTCATCATCACCCGACGTGGTCAGCAGAGATGCTGCTGAATTTGCGATCGGGGTTTCGCATTTCGTGACGGGCTGGCAGTCCCAGCTGGCCCGTGGCACATCGCCCAAGCTTCAATCGCTGGCAATCGCCGCCTGCAAGCCGACAGTCCTGTCGCGGCCCGCCGGCAAGGCGAAGGTGGCGATACAAAGTTTTCGATTCACGGGTTCATCCGCCGTTTCGTTGCCGCGGTACTTGAAGACGCCAAGGCAGATCTCCGAGAAACCGGCCCGGGTGACAACGAGGGTCAGCGCGCCGCTCACGCGCATCAAACTGCCGGGCGACTGCCTCAAGCTGGCAGACCGGCTTTATTACGTGCTGCAGCCGGCGCTGGAAACCATTGTCGGCGATGGGCAATTGGAGTTTCCGTTTCACCCGTTTCCGTACCAGTTTGAGGGAGTGGCGTTTTTGTATCCCCGCATGAGGGCCCTGTTAGCGGACGAGATGGGCCTGGGCAAGACGATGCAGGCGATTACGGCGATCCGCCTGCTTCTGCACGCCGGCGAACTTTGCAGCGTACTCGTCGTGTGTCCCAAGCCACTTGTGACCAACTGGCATCGCGAGTTCGCGCAGTGGGCGCCGGAGTTGCCGCTGGCGATGGTCGAAGGTGACCAGACCAAGCGCCGCTGGCAGTGGCTGGAAACCGATTCACCCATTAAGGTCGCCAACTACGAATTGCTGCAGCGCGATCGCGAGCTGGTCAACTCGTCCCAATTGCACTTCGACCTGGTGGTCCTCGATGAGGCCCAACGCATCAAGAACCGAAGTGCGACGATCAGCCAGATCGTGCGCGCCATTCCACGACGCCGCAGCTGGGCGCTCACCGGCACGCCCGTCGAGAATAGCGGGGAAGATCTGCTGGGCATCTTCGAGTTTCTGGCTCCCGGTTTTCTCAACCGTGAAATGAAGCCGCGGCAAATGGGTCGGGCCGCCGCCGAGTTCGTCTTGCGTCGCACCAAAGACAAAGTTCTAACGGAACTCCCCCCCAAGATGTACCGCGACGCCGAACTCGATCTCTCGCCCGATCAGCGCGCCAGTTACGAGCTGGCCGAGAACGAAGGCGTGCTGCAACTCACCGAGATGGGCGAATTGGCAAAGATCCAGCACATTTTCGAGCTCGTGCTGCGACTCAAGCAGATTTGCAACTTCGATCCCGCCACCGGCGCCTCGAGCAAGTTGGAGCGTCTGGCCGCCGATTTGGAAGAAGTCGCTGCCAGCGGCCGCAAGGCGATCGTCTTCAGCCAATGGGTGACCACGCTCAAGCGATTGTCCGCGAAGCTGCAGCCGTTCGGCCCGCTGGAGTATCACGGCCAGATTCCCCCGCAGCATCGCGATGCCGTGATTGAGCGGTTCCGCAACGACCCTGCCAGGCACGTGATCCTGATGAGCTACGGCGCGGGGGGCGTCGGCTTGAACCTGCAGTTCTCGCAGTATGTTTTCCTGTTCGACCGTTGGTGGAACCCGGCCGTGGAGGATCAGGCGGTGAACCGTGCGCATCGGATCGGCGCCGCAGGCCCGGTGACAATCACGCGATTCCTAGCGTTGAGCACCATTGAAGAGCGCATTGACCAGGTGCTGCGCGAAAAGCGCGAGCTGTTCGACACCATCTTCAGCGACGCCGATCCGCGGCGCAGCCCGGGTCTTACGCAGCAAGAGATCTTCGGCCTCTTCAAGCTCCGCTCGCCGAGTGGACCGATCAAGTTCGCAGCCTAGTGCTTTGACCACTTTGAACTTACGAGTGCGAGACCTCCGTAAGTGCTACAAAGCGAAATCGCCGTCGGTGTCTCGCACTCGTAGAATCGTTATGGACAAAGCACCAGTGCATGGGGCACAGCCCCAGCAACGATGGCGCAGACGTGCTCTTCAGGCGGAGCGTGAGCAGGACACTAGGGGACTTCAAAGAGCGATTGGCTTTTGACGATTGCGTAGTCGTCGGGGAAGGTGTGGAATGCCTGCACCAGAAGGCTGCGGTTGCGGGATTCCGCGTGGATGTAGCTCAGAGCGCCCATGGCGATTCGGCCACTGGAATCGAAGCGATGCAGCAAGCCCCCCTGATCTGGGTCGCGGACAAGCTCCTGCTGGAAGGTCCAAAACACCTCGGGCTCCACCGGTTCGAGCTGAAAACTCACCTGGTAGCGCGCGCCGCCTTTGCAATCCACGCGGTCGTGCCCTTGTCCCTTGAGCTTGTAGGCCATCAAACGGCGCTTTTGCGGCAGCGG
This sequence comes from Planctomycetaceae bacterium, assembly GCA_005773095.1. GTDB lineage: Bacteria > Planctomycetota > Planctomycetia > Pirellulales > PALSA-1355 > SXHT01. The sequence continues at coordinate 732 of SXHT01000253.1, read as the reverse complement.
GTGATGAGCGCTGGTGGCGACTTCTGTCAGTGTGATCCCTTGGTAGCGCCAATGGACGGTGTGGCCGGCGCTGGTGATGTTGATGGTCGCCTGGTAGTCGCCCCGTTGAATCGTGCGTGTGGTGTAGATTTCGAACAGCTCGGGATGCAAGGCTCGTCCATATAGCTGAAACACGAGTTCGGCGACTTTCGGTCTTACGGACAGCACGTTGAAGCCCTCAAATGAATTCGTCGGTTGGATGATTGATGGGTCAGGCAGGTCCGATTATAGTCGCAGTACGCAGCGCGACAAAGAGACTTTTCATGTTTCGTCCCGACAAGGCAAACGGCGCGCCCAAGAGAGGGCTTGACAGAAATCACCGTTGCTCATGCCATTGCGTTGACAGCTAGCAGGTTCGCGTTAAGAATCATTCTCGGCTCGCGCCTTGAATCAGGTCCGCAGATTTAAGAAATCGGCTCGCGCCGATCCAAAAAATTGCCAGTTGGCAATACGAAATCTTATAGTAGACCAACGATGATGTCGTACAGCGCATGCGTGCCGGCCGCGATGCCGAAGCCCCGCTTCAAAAACAGGATGGCAAAAAACGTGCCGGCCACAAAACGGAACAGGCAACTGAAAAATGTGAAAGAGTCGCCTTGCGGCCCTACGTAGTGCGCGAGTGAGAAAAGCAGGCTTGACACCGCGACGGCGGCTCCTGCTGCGCGTAACGGCGTCGCGCCGATCAAATGAAAG
>SXHT01000252.1 GCA_005773095.1 Planctomycetaceae bacterium | reverse complement strand
CAAAGTGCGTCGCCGTCGTCCCCGCCTGCTTTTGCAGCCATCAACTACCTCCCCGCCATCGCCGGCGATTGTGCAGGGTTTTGAGTCGCAGCAATTCCTTGCGTCCATTCGGGCCGCAAGTTGGAAAGCAACAGGTGCTCGAGTGTATCAACCTGACTGAGCGTCTTCTTGACCTTCTTCGTGAACACGTTGTAGGCCACGATGGCGGGAATGGCAACGAACAGACCCACGGCCGTCGCCACCAGGGCTTCGAAGACACCGGTCATCACGGCACTGGCGCCGGAGGCTTCGCCCAAGTCGCGGGCGGCCTTGATAATACCAAGCACGGTGCCTAACAAGCCCACGAACGGCGCATTACTGCCGATCGTGGCCAGCATGTTCAGATGGGCTTCGACTCGTCCGCGCTCGCGCGCTTTGGCGCTGAGCATTGCCTCGCTACAGGCATCGCTTCCGCGTTGGATTGCCTTGAGTCCCTCGGCGACCACCTGACATTCGATCTGCGGCCGGTCCGCCACCAATCCCCAGGCGCCTCGCAAGTTGCCCTCCTTAAGGAACTGTTTCAGTTGGGGGACCATCTCATCGAGGCTGACCGCGTTTTTTTGAAAGAAGATAATGCGGTCCACAATCAGCGCCACGCTTACGAAACTCAAGATCACCAACAGCCACATCACCCACTCCGAACCAGCGTAGGCGAACTTCAAAAAAAGATTCGTAAGCATGACGTCTCCAAGTGCGAAAAAAGGCTAACGGTTGCTCGAATCTGCATTATGACCCGGCCGGCTGTGGATGTCCATCACCGGGCCGCCGGCGCAAACCCTTGTCGGGTCGGTGGTTCTATACCGGATGTGCCGACGGTGCGAAGGGTTCAACGTCGAGCGAAGCGAAGGCGCTCCCACTCCATTCGAGATCGGACCGCGGCAATATTCCCGGATACTTGCGGCGCCCGCTACGCTCACGGCCCGAGGACGACGCGCGCCACCCCGGCCACCAGGATCCAACAGATCAGCGTCATCAACAGCACGCCAAAGAGGGCACTGAACATGGATACGAATCCTCCTGGGAGTTGGCTGCGAATGGTAATCATGAGGTAAAGAGTCAACCTCGATTATATTGGGGCCAACCCATCGGCCAAGTACCCCTCGGAGACCGTCCCGTCGTAGCAGGCACACTCCGTGTGCCGTCGCTGGCAGTCGTCCGCGGCATTCTTCGCAGTGCTGTTTCGGCATGACCCAGCGGGGGCCCCGTGTGCCAGCTACGGGCGACGGTCACGAGGTCACCGTTCACGGGCCGGCGACTGGTTCATTTTCCCGGCGAATTCGCGAGAGGCGCATCGTTTTGGTCGGGAGGTTGTCCAACGTGGTTCCCGGCAAGATGTGCCTGTCCCGCTGTCCTGGCCCGTGAACGCTTACGGTCACGAGCCTTGGTTCTTGAGCCTCGGATCGAGTGCGTCGCGCAACCCGTCCCCCAGGAAATTGAGTGCGAACAGCGTCAGCCCGATCGCCAGGCCAGGAAATACGATCAGCCACCAGAAGATGCGGATCGGCGTAATGACGCGAAACCCCTGGTTGGCCAGCAGGCCCCACGAAACATCCGGCGCCTGCACGCCCAGTCCCAGGAACGACAAAAACGCTTCGAACAGCATGACATTAGGAATCGTCAACGTCAAATATACGATAATCACGCTGAATAGATTCGGCACAAGATGCAGAAAGATAACACGGCCGCGATTTGCTCCCAAGGCTCGGGCAGCTTCCACAAACTGCTCTTCCTTGAGCGCGATTACCTGCCCGCGGACGACCCGCGCCATCGTCAGCCAAAACACGGCGCCGATGACCAGAAAGAAAATCGTCATGCGGTCAATGCCGTAGCCTTCGAGCGCGGCGCTGACCTTTTCCTGGCTGAGGAACGTGATCAGGAAGATCACCACGTAGATCAGCGGAATGGAATACAGCATATCGACGAAGCGCATCATGAGATTGTCAATGTGCCCACCCAGATAGCCGGCAATCGCGCCGTACGAGACGCCGATCACCAGCGAAACCAAGGTCGCCACCAGCGCCGCAAGCAACGACACGCGCGAGCCCCAGAATACGCGGGCCAGCAGGTCGCGGCCCAGTTCGTCGGTGCCAAGAATGCTTGTAACACAGCCCTCGCCCAATGCCAGTACGCGAATTTGCAGCAGCATCTTGCTGACGAAGCCCAGCTCCTGAAATTCGTTCGAGATCCGCCCCCGGTCGAACAAGCCGTCCTGATCAAGCACCTGAATGCCGTTCGATTTCCAGTCCAGCCTGACCGGCGCGGCAAGGACGCGGGACGCATCCGTGCGATAAGGAGATTGCAACGGCAAGAGCGGAGTCAGCAGGGAAAGAGACGATAACACCGCAAGAAACACCATCGCCGCCATCGCCGCGTAGTTCTTGCGCAGCCGCTTCCAGGCGTCCCGACCGAGCGATGTGCCGTTGCTGGCGCTCATGGCAGCTGCACCCGCGGATCGAGAACCGTGTACGCCAGATCCACCACGAGGTTCATCAGCGAAAGCAGCAGCGTGTAAAGCATGACCAAACCCATCGCCAAGGTGTAATCGTTGGTGAGCGCCGCTTGCACGAAATAGCCCCCCAGTCCGGGCAGATAAAACACCTGTTCGACGATCAGCGAGCCCGTGATGATGCCCGCAATCGCCGGCCCCAGAAACGAGACAACCGGCAGCAGGGCGCCCCGCAGCGCATGCCGCAGCACCACGGCCGTGGGCGGCACGCCCTTGGCTTTCGCGGTCCGAATAAAGTCCTGGTTGAGCACGTCGAGCATGCTGGTGCGGACCAGCCGCGCGATATAAGCGGCGTACGGCAATCCCAGGCAGAACGCGGGAAGCACGCATTGCCGCGGCGATCCCCATCCGGCGACCGGAAACAACGGCCAGACGAAGGCAAACAGAATCAGCACGATGCCGGCCACGACAAAGTTGGGAACCGCGATTCCCACCGTGGCAATCGACATCACAAGCGTGTCGATGGCCTTGCCACGCCGGACCGCCGCGATCACGCCTGCGGTCAGTCCCAGCGCCAACGCCCAAGCCAGCGCCGTGACTCCCAGCGATGCCGACACCGGCAGGCCCTGAGAGATGATTTCGTTCACCGAGTAATCGGCCATCTTGTAGCTGTAGCCCAAGTCGAAATGGGCCGCATTGGTGAGTTCCCGCCAGTATTGCTGGTAAAGCGGTGCATCGAGATTAAACCGCTTCTTCATGTTGGCCAAAATTTCCGGGTCAATCTGCCGCTCCGAATCAAAGGGTCCGCCGGGCACCGAGCGCATCAAGAAGAACGACACCGTGAACACGGCCCAGAGCGTGATCACAATCCATCCGAGCCGACGCAGGACGAACCTGATCATGCGCCCCCCTTTCGGGGAAGGTCGGACGTTCGCATGTCGAGATCCATGACACGTTCAGAATTCAACCGACGAAATCGAGCAGCATGGCTGTCGTCAAAGTGCGCCTTGTTTAGATCATTTGCGCCTTGGTGGTTTGCGTTTCTTTCGGTTTTCGGATTTCGAGATTCGGATTTCTCTCGCTCTTGCAGGTCGTCAAACATTCGCCGTTTCGCATCGGCATCGACATCCATCGCTTTCAACGGGTGCGTGTCCAGCAAGTTGTTGTAAAACCCTTTCACATAGGGGCGCACCATATTCTTACTGACGCGAAAATAGATTGGAATAATCGGCGCCTCGTCGAGCAGAATGGCTTCCGCCTGGCGAAACATTTCCATTCGCCTGGCCGGGTCCGATTCGTACGCCGCGCCTTGAATAAGCCGGTCGTAGTCGGCGTTGCTCCACCCCGTCTCGTTGTTTTCACCCCCCGTGACAAACAGATCGAGAAACGTGTTGGGGTCCAGGTAATCGCCCCCCCAACCTGCGCGGGCCACCGAGTACTTAAGCGTCCGCTGGCTTTCCAGGTAGGAACTCCACGGTTGGTTCTGCGGCACGACATCGATGCCCAGCGCGCGCTTCCACTGATCCTGGATCAATTCCGCGATCGACTGGTGGGCCTCGTCCGTGTTGTAGAGAATGGGAATTCGCCCCAAACCCGCACCCCCAGCGTGACCGGCGTCGGCCAGCAGCCGCCGGGCCTGGTCTGGGTTGTAGGCCAGTCCCGCGGGGGATTGGTATCCGGGAAAGCCAGGAGGCACAAACGAGGAGGCCGGAAGCTCACCGGCGCGCGTCACCGTTTGCACGATCTGGCGCTTGTTGATGGCACACGCCAATGCCTGCCGCACAAGCTTTTGGTCGAGCGGTGGTTTGGTGACGTTGATTCGATAGAAATACACCGTCAGCTCGGGAATCGGCCTGAAATCTGCGCGCTGCTCCGCCAGCAACTCGGGAATGATCGGCGAAGGAACCGTGGCGATCCAATCCGCCTTGCCTGTCAGATAGAGGTTGAAGCCAGTTGCCACCGACTCGACCGCCAAGACATCGATGATCTGGCAGCGCACATGCTCGCGGTCCCAATACGTCGCGCTGCGGGTCATTCGCAGGCGATCGCGAATCCGCCGGCTGTGCAAATGAAAGGGACCCCCCGTGACGATACTGCCTGGTTTCGTCCAGTTGGGAAATCCATACGTCTCAACGCACTTGGGCTGCACGGGAAACAACGGATAAAACGCCAGCAAGCTCAGGAAAAAGGGGGTCGGGCTGTCGAGCCTAATCTGCACAGTGCTTGCATCAATCGCCCGAATGCCAACTTCGCGAAAGTCGAACAGCACTTGCTTGCAGTCCTCGGCGCTGTCGCCACCGCCACCCGCTACGAAAACGCGCTGCTCACCGCCGACGGTTACCGAATACCGCCGCCGCACGTCTTCGGGCCGCTCGGCCGGAATCACTTCGACTTTCGTGGCCGTACCATAAATCATTTTCCCCCGCGCGAACGGCAGCGCGCCCGGCGCCTTTTCATGCAACTCGATCTCCACCGGATCGCCGGGCTGAATGTCCTTCTTCGAGTACTTGCCAGCGTTCTTGATGTACCACGCCTGGTACGCGTATTGAGCGGCGGTCGCGGGGTCGAGAAACCGGCGCATCGACCAGTGAATATCCTGCGCCGTGATCGTGCTGCCGTCGGACCACCTGGCCGTCGGCCGGAGATGAAATGTGTAGCTGAGCTTGTCGTCGGAGATTTCCCAACGGTCGGCAATGGCTGGGATCACATCCAAGTTCTTCTCGTCGAGACCCGTGAGACCCTCGAACAGGCCCTGCAACACGCGGCCCTCGGGCTGGCCGGTGACGATGGCCGGATCGATCGATTTAAGCTCCGTATTGTTGACGAACGTAAAATCGGCCGGTGGCTCGTCGGGAAAACGCACCGCCCACACCGTCGCAGCCACCATCAAGCCGACGCAGGTATAGGCAAACAGGGTTCGACGGTCAAGAAACGACATGGGATTAAAGACTTCGCTGGACCCAAGTACGTCAATCGTAGTCCCGCGGACATGTCCGGAAAAGTGCCAGGCGGGCGCGCTGCGGACGTTTGCATTGCAGCAGGCCCAACAGTCGCCGGCCAAGGGCCGCGCTTTGTGTCGCACTCGCATGTCGCTAACGAGGGCGCCGGCAGGGTTGGAGCGGAGGGCTGGGGCGCCCGCCGGCTACAGCAAATTGGTCCCGCGGAGTTCGATAAAGCGATTGATCAGGGGCACCGTCAACTCACTGGGAGTGACGTCGAGCACGTGAACGCCGCCGCGGCGTAAGGCGTGCAAGGCTCTTTCGCGTTCACGCTGGTTGCGGAAGACAACGGCTTTCTGAGCGGCGCCAACAAAATCCTTCAGCGGCGCCCGGATAATCGCCTCCAAGAGGGGTGTTTGCAGCGCGGCGAAGAGCATCACGTGCCGCCGCGCCAGCGCCGCCAGCGATTCGCCCAACCGCGGCGACGTGCCCGTCTCCACCACATCGGAAATCACCACGACCAGCGCCCGTTTCGTTTGCCGGACCTGCAGCGCCGCGAACACTTGTCCGAAATCCGACTCGCGATAATTGGGCTGCAGGTCGTACAAATTCTCAACCATGGCCCGCATCGCGGGGATGCCCGCCAGGGGGCGCAGATAGCCATGCACGCAGTCGCTGAAAACCGCCATGCCACAGCGGTCGCCCGATTGCAGCGCCACGCGCGCAAGCATCAGCGCCGAGTCGATGGCGCAATCGAGCTTGGCGCCTTTGGGGGTCTGGGCGCCCATCAGGCGGCCGCAATCGACGACGATCATCACGTCGCGATGCCGCTCCACTTGAAACTGGCGGATGATGGGCCGCCGCAGGCGGGCAGTCGCGCGCCAGTCGATCCGCCGAACATCGTCACCGGGGCGATACTCGTTAAGGCCGGCGAACTCGGTGCCGGCGCCGCGCTGGCGGCTGTGCAGCAGTTTGTCCAGCAGGCGGATTTCGTCGGCCGTTTTCTGCGCGAGTTGCGTATTCGAAACAAGACCCTCGGGCAAGACCGAGACTTCGCCGCAGGCATCGAAGGATCGCTGCAGTTCGACGAGTCGCCAAGGACCAAACAATCGCAGCCAGACGGGGCCCAACTGAAACCTGCCGCGCGTGGGAATGCGAAAGGTCAGCTGCTTTTTGCACGTGCTTTTTGGCGAAACCGTCAGCGCTGCGGCCCAGCGCCTCGGTTCGGTCGTCGCAGGCAACACGTCTCGAAACTCACCGGCCAGCGGCGTGAGCGAGGGATTGTTGAAGGTGAGTTCGACAAGGAGCGGGAAATCTCGCCCGATGACGTTCGGCAGCGCGCGATTAACGGTCACCGCGCGAAGCGCCTGTCGCAACTGCCTCCACTCAACAGCGGCCAGCGCCGCCAGCATCGCCAGCGCCAGGGGAATCAGCCACAATAGCGGCGACCAGACCAGGCCCAACAGGCTCCACGCGGCCAATACGCTGAGTGCTACCACCAGATTCGCGCCCGGTCGGACGGTCATCGCGGCACCTCGACGGTTTCAAGCACCTGCCCGAGCACCGCATCGACGTTGACCCCTTCCAGCTCGGCCGATGGGCTAAGGACCACGCGATGCCGCATCGCGGGTAAGAAGGCGGACTTAATGTCGTCGGGCGTGACAAAATCGCGATCGGCAAAACGAGCCAGGCTCTTCGCGCCTACGAGCAGCATTAAGCCCGCTCGAGGACTTGCGCCAACCGCCAACGAATCGTCGTCACGCGTCGCGGTGAGCAATCTCCGCACGTAACCCACGACTTCCTCGCGCACGTAGGTTGCTTGGATCGTTACGCGCGCGGAGTGCACGTCCTGCGGCGCGACGACCGCCTGCACACCCATCGCCGCCGGGTTCGATCGCCCACCGGTGGCATGATGCTCGCGCAGCACGCGCTCTTCCCAGTTTGGCTCGGGATAACCCACCAGCACTTTGAACATGAAGCGGTCCAACTGAGCCAGCGGCAGCGGATACGTGCCTTCCT
>SXHT01000251.1 GCA_005773095.1 Planctomycetaceae bacterium | reverse complement strand
TGGCCGACGGCGGCGACCTGATTTGCGTGAGTAATTTCCCTACCGCCATGCTGGATCTGCCGATCGAGAGCAGCCAGTCGAACAACGCGCTCGCCTTCTCCGCCAACACCGATGCCTTACCTGCCAAAGGCACTAAAGTGCGATTGGTGCTGACGCCGCGGTTGGAAGCGGCGAAAAATTGATCGGCCCTTATTGCCGCGGTAAAGCCGGCGATGGTTTCGCTCGTCGGCGATTGACCACGTCGGCTTGGCCAGTTGGCCTACACCAGGTTCTGCTTGACGGCCCAAACCGCGGCTTGGGTGCGATCGGTGACCCCGATCTTGCGGAGTATGTTCTGCACGTGCTCCTTCACCGTCTCGATGCTGATATTCAACGCGCTGGCGATCTCTTTGTTGCTCAATCCCAAAGCAATATGACGCAGCACCTGTGCTTCGCGATTGGTGAGCGTGATCTTGCCGTCCTCGATTTCGAGCGCGCTTCTCTTGGCCATGGCACCGGCGACCCTGGCCAATGCACCCGCCGAACAGGGGCTCTTGCCCTCAGCCGCCGCGTGAATCGCAGTCAGTAACGCTTGCCGTGTTGCGCCCTTGAGCATGAAATCCACAGCGCCTGAGGCGACTGCGCGGGCAACGTACGTCGGGTTATCGTACGCCGACAGCACAACCACCGAGGCGTGCGGCGCCGACTTCTTGATCTTCGGTATCAGATCCAAACCATCCCCGTCGGGCAGGCGGATATCCAGCAGAATCACGTCCGGCTTGTGCTTGGAGGCCATTTTCACAGCCTCCGAACTGGTCCTGGCCTCAGCCACAATCTTGACATTCGATTCTGAAAGTAAACCGGCGACGCCCGCACGAACAACCTCGTGATCATCCACAACCAATACCTTAACTGCCATCGTTCCAGACCCCCAAGCCCCGTTAGGTTTCAATCTCCGACGATTCGTGATTCAACCATCGCCTCGACGGGAAAGCCGTGGCCAACGGCTGGCAGGGCCGCACCTCACCGCCCAATCGTTGGGCCGCTGTCGGAAGATCGCTAGCATTATCATAGGCAACTGGTCGGGGATGAGTACCCCCGCAGATCCTGTTTTCATGGCGCGCCAAAGCCAATCGCGGCAAACCGCTCGGCAGGGATCGTTCGAAATGCCGTTGACCCGGCCGCTGATGGACAAAAAAAGCGAGTTTCATACGCACTTTCTTCAGGGAAATACGTTCCCTTACCACCCAACAGCACGGCACGCCTCTCGCAACTTCGCCGGGAAACAGGAACCAGTCCCGGGCCCTCGCGTGGCCTTCCTGCGCGCTTGAGCCAAAGCGGTGAATCACTTAGAATCCCGCTTTCTGAAACCATGCGAGGCATGCGCAAACGATCTGTCACTGACCGGAGATGTCTGTGGAACGCACACTCATATTGCTCAAGCCAGACTGCATCCAGCGCCGGCTCGCCGGCCGCATTCTGTCGCGATTCGAAGACAAGGGTTTCAACATCGTGGCGATGAAGCTAATGCAAATCACGCCGGATTTGGCCAGGCAACACTATGCCGAGCACGTGGCCAAGGGCTGGTATCCTGCGCTGGAAAAGTTTATTACGGGCGGCCCCGTGGTGGCGGCGATTGTGGAAGGCCTGGAGGCGATCCGGGTCGTGCGCGAAATGGTGGGCGCCACGAGCGGCTTGAAAGCAGCCGCCGGAACGATCCGCGGCGACTATAGCTCCAGCCGCCAGATGAATCTTGTCCACGCCAGCGACGGTTCCGAAGCAGCCACCCGCGAGATCAATCTATATTTCAAACCGGAAGAGCTTGTCGCGTTCGAGCCGACGATCACACCCTGGTTGCGCGCCAGCGACGAGACATAGTTGCTGGATGCACGCAAGGGCCCAGATTCCGTTCGCAAAATCGCTCGCACTCTGGCAAGCTCAGCGACGGCGTGCAACCGCACGAAGCTGCTCGATCATTTCGCGTGTGGCCGCATCAACCGCCTCTTGCCAGCGATTCTCGCCGAAGTGTGCATACTCCTTACGCGCGTGGGCAAAGATTATCCCGCGCGAGCTGTTGACAACTGCCCCAAGTCCGTTGGCATCGAACGCCGCAGCAACGTCGGCAGCCGATCCTCCCTGAGCTCCGTAGCCGGGAACAAGAAACCAAGAATGCGGCATCGCGGCGCGGAGTTCGGCAAGTTGCTCAGGATACGTGGCGCCCACGACGGCCCCCACAGCGCCGTATCCGCATTCGCCAGCAGTTTCGCAGGCCAGCTTTTCCACATGGTCTGCCACGTGACGGTAGAGCGGTCGCCCATCACACAACAAATCCTGAAAGGTTGTCCCCCCCGGATTGGATGTTTTTACCAGCACATACATGCCGGTTTCGCGCCGCGTACAGACTTCTACGAACGGCCTCAAGCTGTCGTCCCCCAGGTACGGGCTTACCGTCAAGGCATCGGCTCCCCAAGCGCTCTGGTCGTGATCACCGAGGTAACCTTCGGCATACGCAGTCGCCGTGCTGCCGATGTCGTTCCGCTTGCCGTCCAGAATCACCAGCAAATCGCGCTCGTGCGCGTGGACAATGACGCAGGCCAGATTTGCAAGGCCAAACGGCCCAAGCTGCTCAAAAAACGCCGCTTGCGGCTTGACGGCGGGCACCAGCGGCGCGACGACGTCAATGACCGCGCAACAAAACTTTCGGTAGGCGATTGCCCGCTGCAGCCAGAAGTCGCCGCCCGTTTCCCGCCGCAGCGATTGAGGCAACTGGTCCCAGCGCGGATCGAGCCCCACGAGCACGGGGTTTCCGCACCGTTGGACAGCCTCCGCCAGCTTGTCGGCAAAATTCATGACCAATTCGCCCATGCACTTCCAGTGATTCACGCAGCCAGGCAAAGCAATCTATGACGCGGGGAATACGCATCTTCTCAAGCGCCTGCGGTTGGCAGAATTCACAAGGGTGAGACGGAATTGCATCATCGTCGGCAGCGAGTTGTATTCCGTCCGGACGGATTGGAAATCCGTCGTACGATCCCCTCCCGCGGTTGGATTGCCGGATCCCTGCGCTAGTTGTTGCAAGATCTGGTGAAGTCTTCAAGCGAGCCAGCTTGCCGTGCGACGAAACAGCGGGTGATCGTTGGGCTCCGTGGGCAGGCGTTTCATGCCAGGTCATTCTCCTGATTTCTTGACCGGCTCGATGCCGGTCTTCGTCACCCGGACCAATTGCGCCAGAAGGGGCTGGTCTCGCTCGGCATTCATGTAGGTCAAGAGCACAACATCGGGCTCGACCTCGACCGCACAGCCCATCGCCCAAAAAGCGTAGTCGATGATCGTGCCGTCGTCCCAGTTCAGGCCGCCATCGCGGCTGAGGTTCACCGAGTAGTGTGGGTAGCGGCGGGCGACCAGAATCGTCCCGGATTGGGTCCGCACCATGGATTGTGCGTAGCCGGGGAACGTGCTCCTCGCCGCCGCATCCCAGGTGGCCCCCGCATTTTCGGACCAGCATTGCCACATGGTCTCGCTGTAAATGGGACGGATCAACACCGCCACGCGATTGCCGATGGCCACGCCGGTCGGCTCGGTCAGATCAAGCGAGCCGGGGATCGAGCCGCGCGGGACGCCGTTCCAGGACGGCTGGTCCAGCTCGATTGGTGCGCTCCAGCTCTTGCCGCCGTCCGTGCTACGGATGGCGTAGGCCTTGCAATGGACAGAACTCCAAGTGACCACGTTGCTGAACTTTGACGGTTCCTTGGTGCTTCCATAGAGGAATCGCAGGAGCGTGCCATCCTCCGTCTCCACCAGCGGGCCGTAGGGTATCAGCGGGGCAGGAATGTCCGGCCATCCCTCGGCCACGGTGCAAGGGACCGGATCCGACCAGCTGACACCGTTGTCGGCCGACTCAGCAATGCTGATCTGCGGGAGCGGCTGCTTGATCTCCCCCCGGTCGCGGTAGGCTTGCACGATCAGGCGCCCCTTGGCCGTGCGAAACATGGTGTTGCCATAGTCTGACACACCGCCAATTTTTTCTGGAAGGGTCTCCGGCTGGCTCCAGGTGCGGCCGTGGTCCTTGGACCGCACGAGCTTGCGTCCCCCGGCAACCAGCACATCGCCGTTGGGGGCCACGCAGCCGCTCGGCATGGACTGGCTGTCCAGGCCCACCGTGAAGTTATGGACGGGCACCTCTTGCTTCGTGTCCCATGCGCTCATCGGCGTCAGCGGGCCGCTCAGGTTGATATTACGTAAGTAATACCACCCGTAACCAACCATGCCGGCCGCGCCGCTCTTGTAGGTCGCGTCCGTGACCGACAGGGCAAAGCGCCCGTCCACCCAGACGTCCATTTTCGGCCCCTTGGCTTCCAGCCGGATTTTGTACCAGCGGTCGGTCTCGCTGGGCACGCCGGGAACCCAGACCGATTTGAGGCTTCGCAGATAGCCGTCGCCATCCGCCTTGACGAGGATGGCCCACAAGTGCTTGGCCCTCAGTTGCTGGCCCCCCCAGGGAAAGTAGATGGCATAGAAATGCGTGGGATCGCTGGCGCGGAACACCAACCCTGCGCCGCCGCTGCCAAGCTCACGGTAGTTTCCCTTGAACTCGAACTCGGCCGTGAAATCCGCGAAGCTCGCCGTGGTTAGGAACGCGCGGCTGTGCAAGTTTCGCCGGTCGGGCGGCGTGAACGTGCCGTCCGTATCGTTCCACGGCCCGCTGGTAAAATGCCAGCCCGCCCCATCGCCGATTCTGAGATTGGTCACGGCCGGCTGCGCTGCGGCGACACTTGCCAAAAGGCCGCCCATTCCCAGGGCAATCAGCAACTCAAGCACGATGGGGGGAATTCGCATGGTGACTCTGCTGTTGGTTGATAACCGCTCACACCCCATAACGCCCGAGGAACGAATGCAAGCAGCACGCGATAAATGATAGTCGCGGCAGCAGGGATTGCAAGCAGGGATTCCCCCATCCCCTCTTCGAAGTGTGAGCGTCTGGATTGCCGGTGGAAAATCCGCGAATCCATGGCGGCGAGCAATGCCGGCTAGACTCCGAAATACCTTGCGTACACCGTCCGGGCTTCGGCGATGTCATCCGTTCCGCCGACGATGGCGCGGCCGTCGGGAAACAGGGTGATCAGGTAATGCTCGACGGCCAGCCGCAGCAGATACCGGTTGCGCGTCACCGTTCCCAGGCCCGAGAGTTTCTCAGCCATCTGATCAAGCGACATCGCAAGGGCGCCGGGCGGGCTGAGTTGCACCGCCTGGCGACCGCAAAGTATGGCCGATTGGCTCGCTCGCTGGCCGGAAAGCCAGAGAAACTTGCGATCTTTGCAGCAGTCGCAATCGACTTCGTCACGCAGCTTATTCATGTTGATCAGCCGCAGGCGATTCTCCCACAGATCGATCACCGTAAGCGACCGGCTAATGGCCGATCGATTGCCGCTCAAGATTTTCATGGCCTCGATGGCCTCGATCGAGGCGACGACATTCACAATCGGTGCAAGCACGCCTGCCGTGTCACAGGTAGGCGTTGAACCTGGCGGCGGGGGATCGGTCATCAAACAGCGCAGGCAGGGAGTTTCGCCGGGCAGAATCGTCATGGACTGGCCTTCCGCGCCGATGCAACCACCATAGACCCAGGGAATGTTTTCGTGCACGGAGACGTCGTTAAGCAGATAACGGGTCTCGAAGTTATCCGTGCCGTCGACGATCACCTGCACGTCGCGAACAAGTTCCAGCACGTTCGACGGCGTTACGTCGGCGACGATGGATTCAATTTCGACCTGGCTATTGATCCGCCGCAACTTGTTAGCCGCCGCGACGGCCTTGGGCAAATCAGCGGCAATGTCGTCTTCATCAAAGAGCACCTGCCGCTGCAAGTTCGACAGCTCGACAAAATCGCGATCAACAATTCGAGTGAATCCCACGCCGCCGCGGACCAGCGTGTTGGCGATCACGGTGCCGAGCGCTCCGCAGCCGACAACCAGTGCGCGCGACGCAGCAAGTTTCCGCTGGCCGTCCTCGCCTATCGGCGGATAGCGCTGTTGTCGGATGTAGCGGGAAAGATCAGTCATCTCCGTTTAGCCGTCGGAAATCGCCCGACTTTTTTACTAAAGCACTACGCAAAGTATCCAGCAAAGTCGCCGTACGGCGCTAGCTCACGCTGCATTTGATCGCACATTTCTCGAACTCGGCTTGGGTTGTCGAACGCTTCTTGCCCGCGGATAACAATTGTCGGTCCTTCGAACACGCTGGCAAGCCGCGCAATGCGCGCTCCATCATCCGACGGTGTGACCACAACCTTGGTTTCTTGGGCGAGAATGTCCACACTCTCCGTGCCGATTCCGCCAATTAGAAGATTGGGCACACTCGAGCTCCATGATTGATCGGACTCCGTGTGAATCGAACGAATTGCCAATCCCACGGCAGCATGACGGGCGAGTCTATTTAAGGTTGGTGTGTCGTAGACCGGTCCAACAATCACCAGAACGCCGAGACGACTTGCCTCGGTTAATAGACTATCAGCCGGCGCCTTGTCAAACAGCATGGACGCTTCTGCCCTGTGCCATTCTTCGACATTGAGAGAGACTGCATTCTTGACGAGTGCTCCACGGAGGACGCATCGCTTGCCTGAATAAACCAAGTTTCTTCCTCGTACACCGAGCGGACGAATGCCGAAGGGTTGTGATGCTTGCGCAAGTACCTCAATGCCTCGCTGAAGCCGAAGCTCAATTTGGTACAAGTACGGCAATTGCGGCGTCCAAAAACACGGGTCAGGCACGTTGGCTTCGGCCAACAGCGTGTCGTCGACGCCGCGATGGACAAACCGATAGGTGGTCGGAAGCGTTTGAGCGTACCAGCAACTTGGGCCGCTGAACGTGCCGTGAAGTCTTGCCTCCGCGGGCCAGTTGCCACGCGGCAGGCGGGCATAGACGCGGGCCTTCGTTGGCGTGGCTTCGCCGAAGAAGACTTCAAGTTGATCGTCGAATGAGTTCGTCACTTGGTTTCCCTTGCTCGCTCACGCAAACGCAATATGCAGGCTACGGCACACGGAGTGTGCCTGCTACGATTGCGCTCGCGGCCCAGAGGGTACCTCGCGGGACCTACTAAGCGCCTCTGCCAAAAAACGGCCGGTGACCGATTCCCGCACCGCGGCCACTACTTCCGGCGTGCCTTCGGCAACAACCTCGCCCCCTTCGTCGCCGGCGCCCGGGCCGAGATCGATCAGGTAATCGGCGGCTTTCATTAGTTGTAGATTGTGCTCCACAATAATCAATGAGTGGCCGACCGCGAGCAGGGCGTCGAAGCAATCCAGAAGTTGCACGACGTCTTGAAAGTGCAAGCCGGTTGTAGGTTCGTCGAGCAGAAACAGTGTCCGCCCCTTGCGGCTCTGAGCCATGTGCAGGGCGAGCTTGAGCCGCTGCGATTCGCCGCCGGAGAGCGTATTAGCGGGTTGGCCGAGTCGCAGATAGTCGAGACCCACGTCGATCAGTCTTTTGAGTCTCGCCTGCAACTTAGGCCGGCCGCGAAAAAAGATAAACGCTTCCCGGACGGTCAGATCGAGCACCTCGGCGATATTGCGACCGCGGTACTTGATTTCCAGCACATCGGGCCGGTAGCGCTTGCCGGCGCATTGCGGGCATTTCATGAACACATCGGCCAGAAACTGCATGTCGATCTGTTGAAAGCCGCTGCCTTCGCAGACCGTGCAGCGCCCCTTCTCGACGTTAAAGCTGAAATACGTCGCATCCAGATTGCGTGTGCGGGCTTCCACGGTTTCTGCAAACAGCTCGCGGATGCCGTCAAAAGCCTTGATGTAGGTGACGGGATTGGAGCGCGGCGAGCGGCCGATGGGCGATTGATCAACCATGATCACGTCTTCAATCTGGCCATCACCGTAGACGTCGTCGTAGCCGGCCGCTTGGGGAGATGCCTTGTTCATCCGTTTGCAAAGCGCCGGATGGAGCGTATCGTCGATCAGCGTGCTCTTGCCAGCACCGCTGACGCCGGTGACCAAACAGAGCACTCCCAGCGGAAACTCGACCGTCACGTTCTTCAGATTGTTACCGCGAGCGCCCACGAGGCGGATCCAGCCGTGGTTGGGCACGCGGCGATGGTTGCTCGCGCCGATCCCACGGCGCCCGGCGAGATAATCGCCGGTCAGGCTGTGTTCGCTCGAGAGCATTTCCGCGAGCGAGCCTTGAAAGACGACCTGGCCGCCACGCTCCCCCGCAGCGGGGCCGATCTCGATCAACTGGTCGGCCGCGCGGAGGATGGCCTCCTCGTGCTCGACGACGATCACCGTGTTACCGCGATTGCGCAGCGCCTGCAGCGAATTCACGAGTCGATCGACGTCCGCTGGATGCAGGCCGACGGAAGGCTCGTCGAGCACATAGAGCATGTTGACGAGGCTTGAGCCCAGCGCGGACGTCAATGCAACGCGTGCCGCTTCGCCTCCGCTGAGGGTTCGCAGCGTGCGATCGAGCGTCAGGTAGCCGAGCCCGACCATTTCCAGATAACCAAGCCGCGCGGCGATCTGTTCGAGCATGATCCGCGCAATGCTGCGCGCGAACTCCGGCAGCGACAACGATCGTAAGCAGGCGATCACATCGCGGATGCGCATGCGAGATAGCTCGCCGATGTTCTTGCCGCCGACGAGCGTGGCGAGCGCTTCGGGGCGCAAACGCATGCCATGACACGCGGAGCAAACGCGATCGCTGCGCCAATGGCCGGGCAAGTTGGGATTCGAAACGTCCGGACCCTCGTCGATGCCGACGACGTTCCCCAAACCCTTGCACGCGGGACAAGCGCCAAGGGGGCTGTTAAAACTGAACAATCGCGGCTCGGGTTGGGGGTATTCGATGCCGCACTCCTCGCAGCGAAGCGATGCACTCAACGCCCGGCGATGCCAGGCGCAACCATCGATTTCCACTGTCAGGCTCGTTGCATCAACCGGTGTTTCGGCATAGACGCGCGCGCGACCGTCACCGGCAAGAAACGCCGATTCCAGCGAGTCTCGCAGTCGCACCTTCGACGTCGCGCTAACCGTCAGACGATCCACAATCACATCCACAGCCTCGCTGACGACCCTGGCGGGGAGCGCATCGGTCAAATTCCAAATGCTGCCGTCGATGATCACGCGCAGATAGCCGTCTTCACGCAAGGAGTTCCAGAATCCTTGATACTCTTGACCTTGGGGAGGCCTCTGGGAAAACGCGATCAAATACCGTGTGCCTTCCGGCAGCTTCTGCACCGCATCGGCCGCGCTTTGCGGCGTATCTTGCCGCACTTCGCGGCCGCATTGACCGCAAACCACCTGGCCAATCCTGGCGTACAGCAGACGCAAATAATCCGCGACTTCGGTTGCCGTGCCGACGGTCGCGCGGTTTGATCGGCTGGCGTTCTTGTGCGTCACCGCGATGGCGGGTGGAATTCCGTCGATGCGATCCGCCTCGGGCTTCTCCAGCCGCTGCAAGAACTGCCGAGCATAGGCCGAAAAGCTGTCGATGTAGCGCCGCTGACCCTCGGCATAGAGTGTGTCCAGCGCCAGGCTCGTCTTGCCACTTCCCGAAAGCCCACACAGCACGACTAGCTTGCGGTGGGGAATGTCGAGGTTCACATCTTTCAGGTTGTGAACCGCTACGCCGCGCAAAATGATGAACCGCTTTGTCACGCCGATCGCCCTGGATGGACCGGTGGAATGATGCCGAACCCGTCATCATACCCCGCTGCAGGCCAGTCTTTCCCGGCGAATCCGCAAGAGGCGCATCGTTCGGTCAGGAGGTTGTCCAACGTGGTTCCCGGTAAAATGTGCCCGTCCCCCTGTCCTGGCCCGTGAACGGTTACCACGGCGGCTGATCGCCCTGCGAGGGAGGTCCGCCGGAAGTGTTATGCCACTGGCAATACCAATTGACG
>SXHT01000250.1 GCA_005773095.1 Planctomycetaceae bacterium | reverse complement strand
CGATCGCGTCGCCACGCACATTCTCGCATTCGAGGGGGACGGCTACGTTCACTGGTGCGAAGGAAATTTCGACACCTACGAAACACAGCGCAAGGAACGCCTGGGAATCGCCGCCGACCAGCCGCACCGGTTTCACTACAAGAAACTCCAGCACTGACGGCAAGGTTCCGCGAGGAAAATCGCGATTGCGACGGCAGGCTCATTTTCCCCGCTTGACCGACCTGTTCGATTCAGTTAGTTAGTTACGGAATGCAATTTCATCCCGAATCGTAAGAAAGGATCCGTTGCCGTGTCTATTGTTCGCGTAGGTGCTACCAAGAAGTACTCTGAGAACTGGGATTCCATCTTCTCCAAGGGTCACAAGAAGATGGCCAAGCCGACCCGTTCGGCTGCCAAGAAGTCCCCCGGAAAGAAGAAGCCAGCCAGGAAAAAATAGGCAACGCGCCGGGATGGCTGCCTAAACAAACGACCCTGAAGCCGGATCGATGCCCACTCCGTCGGTTAGCTCGAGGACCGCGTCGAGCACAAGCAGCAAGGCACTCGGGTCGAGCATCTCGTCATCCTCTTCGTCCAACGGATCCTCGTCGGCCGTATGCTCGAAGTGCAAGAGATCGAAGCGGGCGTCGAGCTTCGGCAGTCGCTTGAACTTTTCTCGCTCGTCCGCATCGAGCTGCGAAAGTTTGAACTCTTTAGCCAACAAGGCAGCCTGCTCGAGCACTTCCTCGCCTTCTTCGTAAGCGATGTCGACCGCGGCGAAGTCACTATCCGAAATGAGCGTGATCGATTCAAAATGCCCCTGCTCGTCGGCTGTTCCACCGTCAAGTTCAAACCGCTTGCTGAGTTGATGCAGCCGTTTTTCGATCTGCTTGAGCGAAGGCCTACTCGCGCGGTCGAAGAACACAAAATATGTCTCGCGCCATTGGTAGCCCTCGCGTTCAAAACTGGACATAATGCTACGTCTGCCAATCCCCTTCTGGGTCGCCACTCGGGCCACCGAGGCCGCCCTGCCAGGTTTCCAGGGCTTCAAGCATGCGATCGCGGTCCTTCTGGTTGGACCAGAGGCTTTCCCCCTGCTCGAGGCGGATTTCGTATTGCCCTTCACGTTCGCAATCTTCGTGCCCGCAAAAGTGCGGTGTCGCCGCCACCCACATCACGCGGTACAAGGGCACATGCTTATCGTCAACGACGCAAAAGATGGTCATGCGGAAAACTCTGTGCGCGGCCAATAATTCTTCAACGGCCAGCCCCCGAGCGGCGATTATATCAAGCCAGGGGGGTCTGCGGCAGGGGTCTCCATCCGCAGGCAGGTCGGTTCGGGCCTTGCCACTTTACCCAAGATCGGTCCCAGCGCGGGCTCGCTTTGCAGTGCTTGCTGACAGAGGAGTTTCGCCGGTGTCGCCCCGCCAGGTGCCGCGGCAGACTTCGGCGCATCATCGTCAGGTGCCGGCTCGACGCCGGTCATCAGGCCGATCTACCTTACCAGGTCGCCGGCTGCACGCTGCTCCCATGTGCCGAAATGGGGGGGACATAGCGACCGCCGCGGCCGTTTTTCCGTAGTCGGCGATCACGAGCTCGTCCGGGTGCGCATTGCGCGACGTAAATGCACGACACCAAGAACAGAGCCGCCATTTGGGTCAGACAAATCTGCAGGCGTCTCGATTGTGGGCGGGAAATCTGCTCTGTTGGAGGTGTCCCACGTTTGGGGTTACGAACCTCAAGCACAAAGGAAAGGGCCGGTTCGGACACTGGCCAAGGCGCGTGCCCCGGCGGCCGCGCACATCGCCGCGGCCGAGCGGGGTTGGTCCTCGATGCTAACGCACAAGCCAAGGCTTGCTATAGGTGTAGTAGCTCGACTGCGGCCCACCGGCAGGAATGCCGCCCTTTGCGTTAACGAGCGCCGGTTGAATGATCACGCGCTTTTTGGTCTGTTTACCGGTCAGCACGACTTCCAGAATGCGGATGCCTGAAAAAGCGACAATCGTGTACGTGGCGTTATTGCCGGGTGCGACCACCGATTCAAAAATCGGAATAATTCGCGGCTTGCCGATGATCGAGGCCAGTTCGTCTTTCACGCCGTCACTGATGCCGGTATCGCCGTTCAAGAAAAGCTCCCCGTTGGCGTCGAGCTTTAGTTCGCTGTTGGGAAAGTGGGCCATGTCGGCCGGGCTCACGCCATCGATAATCTGCCGTGCGATATCAGCGGTGGAGTTGTTGCTGCCGCCGATATCGACGGTGCCGCGGTTGCCGGGTGACCCTGTCCCTTGCGGATACAAGTTGATTTCGCGAATGCCGTCGCTTCCGGCGAGCACTCGCTCGCCGACCGCGTCCCATCTCCAGTTGTCGGTCGTAACACTGCCCCAGAGCAGGGCATTCCAGGTATCGATGTCGAGAGCGAATGGCAGCAATTCCAGGTTCGCACCATTTCCTGGCATGCGGAATCCGCCGACATTGGTCACCAGCGCCGCGGTTGCGCTCGCCAACAGCGGCCGACTTTGGAAGCCGAAGAGCTTGCCGAAAAACAGGTTCACTTCGCCGTTCGAAGTGGCCGTCCTCTTCACGGTCACTTGCACGCTGTTGAAGCTGTTGGGCTGCGAGCAATCCATTGACTGATCGGCCGAAAACGGATAAGTGAGCTGGCCGACGACGACATCGCCCGAGGAAGAGTTGGCCGCATTATCGTTAACCGACGGCGCTGCCTGGCACACCTTGTTGAGCGCCGCAAACTGCACTGCGAGCGCGCGGGCACTGACAATTTCGTCGGTGAGACTTGCCGTGCCGGTGATTGCTTCATTGTCAATCAACTCGGCGCATCCGGCCAGCGCCGCGGCGTCGGCCGATTGCTGCAACTGGGTCTTGGCCACCATCAGGTAGCCAATGTCGATGGCGAGCGCACAGAGTCCCACGAGTGCGATGATCATAACCCCAGTCAAGATCAAGATCGAACCACGACGATCGACAACGCGAAGCGATCGGCGGCGGCGTATTGTGGTTTTGCAAATACTGTTTTGATTCATAACGCACCTTAGTGTTGCGGATGTACGGTTCGTGTTTGGTTGTCCTCCACCACATCGCCTGATTCGAGCACTTTGCGCACCGCGATCAGTTTGAGCGACGTGACGCGGTTGCCGGCAAAGCCGACGCCCGAATTGGACATGGAATCGCCAGCCTCGTAGTGATTCAGGTTGGGGGTCTCCGTTGCTATGGAAGCCTTGAGCGTGCCGGCGTGGCCAAAGTCACCCCAGGTATTCGACGATCCCGAAACAATCTCAAACCACAGACGTCCCTCATGCAGGTGCATTCGCATCGTCCAGGTGATCGTCTCATTCGCAGTCGCCAACAGCGCGTCGCTGGGAAACTGGGCGCTGTCGAGCGGCGTGTCACCCTGCCAAAGTTGCAGGTGCAGACCGCCTGCGTCGTACTGTGGGAACGATTTGTGGTTGAGGTTGAAGGCGGCAAACAGTCCCGCGTCATCGTTGTTGGGAGCGATGATACAGGTTACTTGCGGCGCCTGCGTTTCCTGGTCCGGTTCCTTGACGACCAGTTCCCAATCCTCCTCAATGGCAACTACGTTGGCGCTCTGCTCGCCATCGGCACGCGTATCGGCGGACACAACTAGAAACAGCCCGGCAACAGCCGGCACTAGCCAGCCCCAGCGCTGCAGCCACGGAACCCGACCAAGTGAGTCGCAACTCATAGAACCCTCCAGTAGAAAAAAACAGAAAACTCGAAAGGCGAAAGCAAGAGGCAGGCGCGGTCGACCGACAGGCAGAAGGGGAGGAGGCCGGAGGCCGACGCGGGATTGAGGCGAGTGGTCAGATTATGCTACGACGCCACTATCCAACATCAAACCTAGGTCAGATTCCTAGTTTGTCAAATATTGATCGATCCGCGGCGGGTGGCAGGGTCTGACCAACGGAAAGGCCCTGAGATTACGGTCACAGGGCCATCGCTTCGCTCATGCGAAAACGGTACCATGCGACTCGTCCCAATCTCGCTTTTGTCAGGGGATCGCAATATTGGCGCAGGACGGTCTGCGATCATAAATCGGATGGCGGCGCGCCAGCTCCCTCGGGAAGAACTGTAGAGTCGAGAAGTGGCGCGGTGGTTCAAGTTAGAAGAACTACAGGAAACGGGAGTCATTGATGGTTGATGGTTGCCGGTCGGGTGGCGTGATGGGGCGGACTCTGGGTCGTCCTCGGGGACCGATTTGAAACGGCTCTGATCGACGTGTCCCATGCCGGCGGTGCCGTGACGCCATATGGCAAGATAAAGTCATGTCTCATAGAGTAATCGCCGGCACGAAGAACCTTCATGACCTTTTTTGACAAGGACGAAAACCGAGCTAGTGTTTGAATTGGATGCAGCGATTACCGTTATGCATCGATGCGTCTAAGGCAGATTGACGACCGGCCTCATATCCCACCTGCCGGACCTCGTTGACTGCGCAGTGTGCTTTCCGCTTGACCTTCCTCTGAAAGTTCTCCACAGGAGGGCGTCGCCGGTGCAATGCTGGCGGTGCACGCGGTAAAGCTACGTTCCTCCCCACAGAACTCCCTACATTTATCAGGAGCCAACCATGATGCGCGCGCCAAAGAAGCGTTTACTAAAACTTGAATCGCTGGAATGCCGCACCGTACTTTCGGCCGATCTGGCAAACGGCGTGCTTACCGTAACTGGCACAAGCAAGGCTGACGTGATCGGTGTTGACATTCCGGCAGCTGGCGATTTCGCTGGCCAGTTGGAAGTCAACGTCAATGGCACGCTGAGCCACTTCGACCCGCAACAGGTCAGTTCCCTCAAAGTCTTTGGTCTGGGAGGCAACGATACGATTTCTATCGGCGAAGAAGTGCAAATCGACGCCTGGATCAGCGGTGGAAACGGCAAAGACGACATCGCGGGGGGAGGAGGCGACGATGAAGTGCACGGTGGCAACGGCAAAGATTCGATCAGGGGCGGAGAGGGATACGACGAGCTCTACGGCAACAACGGTAAGGACTCACTCTATGGCGACGACGACGACGACTTTATCGACGGCGGCAACGGCGCAGATGATTGCCACGGCGGCTTGGGAGATGATCGCCTGAAAGGAGGCAACGGCAAGGATTCGCTCGATGGCGACGAAGGGAACAACTTGCTCGATTCCGACCGAGGTAAAGACACCAAGCGCAACGGAGAGGATGCCGATCTGGATAGCGAGTTCAAGGCGCTGTTGACCGGCCTATCCGGGCGAGGCAAAGCCGAGTACGAAAACGAGATTGACGACGGTGTTGTCGAAACAAAGTTCAAACTCGAACTCGAGGACCTCGCAGCGAATACCACGTACGATGTGACGATCGGCGAAGTCGTGGTAGCGCAAATCACGACCAATGGGTCGGGCGATGCGGAGCTCGAATTCTGCTCACAACCCGACGAGGACGAACTGGCGTTTCCGGAAGGTTTCCCGACGGTTGAACTGGAGACGCAGATTTCAATCGGCACTGCGTTGCAAGGAACATTTACCGCCCATCACGGTCCCCATTCGGACTAAGCTGACGTGCAGCTTCGATTGAATGAAAAGGACAGGCGTCATCTTGACGGGTGGGCGGGGATCGGGCAGGGTGGGGGGGGAAGAACTGAAGGGGGAGCTGAAGAAGCCAGAAAAGATCGGCGCGGCGGTCGAGCGAGCGTTTGTTAAACTTGGGCTGGGATTTGGCCAAAAGTTATTTCCTGAAATCGATGGGGCGAAGGCCCCATCGAGCGTTCCTCGATGGAAAAATCGCGAAGTAACTGCGGACAAAATCCTAAGTGATTGCGCCACGCACGGCCGGCAAAGCCGGCCCTACAGGTTGCCGAGCGTTCAACAAGGATCGACCGCCTGCGCGACGTTTACGCCGCGCGACGCTCAGGCAAACTTTGCGCGCCGCCCAATTCGGCAACTCGGGCCCGGATGGCGGCGAGTTGCTCTGGCATGTAGATGTCAATAAAGTACCAGGCCTCGCCACCGTAGTCCGTGCTGTGCAGGGCGTTGCATTCTTCCTCAGGCGGCAGCTTTGCGTTGATGGCGGCGCGAATCGGCTCCTTGACGAACAATCGGGCGTTTGCGACCTGCGGATACTTCTTGAGCTGGGCGCGCGTGGGTCGGATGGGATTTTGGTCATAGGCCACCACAATCACCGCCGGCGGGCCGCTGGAGGTTTTCCAGAAGCCTTTGCCCCAGTTTCCCCCGCGCGTGCGTTTGGCCGTGTAGGCGATTTCATCGTCGGTCATCTTTTTCGTGGCCAGGACCTGCCACCCCCCGTCGACCAGCATCGCAATGATCTCATCGGTAAAGCCGCGCTCCACCACTTTCTGCCGGATGCAGAACACCGCAAGGCCCGCATCGTGCGTTACCGGGTGCAATTTTCCGGCCAGATGCTGCAGCCAACGATTCCTGGGCGCATTCGCCGCCAAGCGCGTGAGCATGTCGGGCTGCGGCGCCCAACCGGTGGCGGAAAGATGCTCGTGGAGACCTTCGAGCGTGACGTCAACGGTTGCTCCTAATTGGTGGGTTAGGTCGGTGAGGATGGCCTGATAGTCGTGATCAGGAGACTCGAGCGGCTTCACGAGGGCGTCTCGGCTGGACAGGCCAGACTGTTGGCCTTTGTGATAAACGGCGTGGTAGGCGAGCGAATGAAAGTAATCAACGGCCGACGGCACGCGGCAAAGTTCCTGATGGCAGACCGTGCGCGCGAGCAGCCGCCGCGCCATCTCCGGAGGAAAATAGGGCGTGTTGCGGTAGTCGCTTTTGGGAAGACCACTGGGCGTGTAGACGTCACTGGGCTGAATACCCGGTTGACCGTT
>SXHT01000249.1 GCA_005773095.1 Planctomycetaceae bacterium | reverse complement strand
CCTGGCACCTTTTCTTTGTCCCTTTTCTTTGTCGTTTCTTTGTTGCCGACGGCGATTTGACGACGCGCCAGAGACAAGGGCGATGTGACCGGAGAAAGTTGCGACAACCAGTATGTCGGCTTCGGTCGATTTCACCGAATCAGGTTGCTTGGCTCTGCAGATCCAGTCGGCGTGTCGCACCGAAGCAACTTAGGACTCGGGTGGGAGTGAATGAACTAACCTAGCTGACGGCAAGTCGTCGACCCCGAGTGCGGAGGGCGGTTCTTGCGGCGTGGTGGCCGCACATCCCGTGGACTCCGGGCCCGGGCGGGGTGGAGGACGAACAGAAGAACAGGCGGGGGTTCGGCGTGGCGTACGGGTTCCAGCAGTGAGTCGGACGGGCGAATGCTTGTCGCAGATCCATCATGCCGCCCGTGATGTCTCCGCCGACGTAGTTTGGATTGTAGCCTTCCCAGTCGGGCGGAGAAGTCGCACGGCGGGCGAGGATGCGCTCGCGGAAGCCGGGGGCGAAGCGTTCCACTTGAGCCTCGATGCGATCGGTCATCGACTCAACCGCGCCGCCGGGTACATGGCAATAGCCCCAAGCGGTGTGCTTTCCAGGCGGCGCCCGAGTCGGATCGAATAGGCTGGGCTGCGTCAACAGGACAAAGGGCCGCTCGACATGGGTGCCGCGCCAGGGCGCCGCCTCGGCTTCCGCGATCTCCTCAAACGTGCCACCCACATGAACGGTCGCGGCCTGGGCGCACAGCGGATTACTCCAGGGAATGGGGCCATCCAGCGCCCAGTCGACTTTAGCCACGCCAATCCCGTGACGAAATCTCTGCAGCCTTCGGCGATACCTGGCCGGCCAGGCATCGCCCACGATCCGGAGTGCGGTCCGCGGAACGACATCCAGTAGCACCACGCGCGAATTCGGAATCTCTTCCAGCGCGCGGACGGGCGAGTTGACCACGATTTCGGCTCCCAGCGAGACGGCGTAGTCCGCCAACCGCCGGGCGACTTGCTGCGATCCGCCCCGACAAATGGGCCATCCGCCGACGTGAGCGGAAAGGGCCAACATGATGCCGACGCCTCCGCTCATTGCGCGGTGGAAGGGGAGGATCGAATGCGCCGCCATCCCTGCGAACAAAGCCCGGGCTTCCTCGCCAGAGAAACGTCGGGCGACTGCTTCCGCGGACCGAATTGCCTTTAGCGCGAACTTCATCATCGTGATCGGACGCCGAGGAAAGCACAGCGGCCCAAGCACTTGGGGAAATAGCACGCCAGCGTCGCGGACAAGCGGCCCGAACAAACGTGACCAGGCTTGCTCGTCGGGGCCCAACTCGGAGGCGGTTTCCGCGAACGAACGAGATAAAACCGCCGCTCGCCCGTCTGCCAGTGGATGGGCGCACGGGAGCGGAGGATAGACCCATTCCAGCGGAACGCGATCCGGCGAAAGATTTTGGAAGAATGGCGACATCGGCGCCAGCGCGTGAATCGAGGCGCATGTGTCGTGCAGGAACCCAGGCAGCGTCCATGCCGACGAGCGTAGTCCTCCGCCGATCGTAGCGGCGGCTTCCAGGACGAGCACGCTTCTGCCCGCCTCGGCAAGCGTTACCGCCGCGGCCAGCCCGTTTGGTCCTGAACCGATAATGATCGCATCGTAGGAACTCTGTCGAGGCGTGGAACCGTACGAACTGTTCATCACGCGAGGACTGCCGGAAGAGAGGGCGAATCGTGGTGCGTCGCGGCAGGAACCGCCACCGCGCTCGAGTTCTCAACAAACTGGTTTTTTCGCTGGGGGCCTAGCCAAAAAAGCAGAGCCGGAAGGAGAAGCAACTCGGCCACCATCGCCAGGATTAATACCAGGCATGATAGGCCGCCGAACAGGCGGATCGGCGGCATGTCGGCCAGCAACAGGGAAACGAACCCGCTCAGCAGTATCAGCGTTGTCACCACCAGCGCGGAACCGACGTGCGACATCGTCTGCATCACTACCGTGTCGCGATCGGCGTGCTTGAGCCCGCGGCGAAAATGACTCAGGAAGTGAATCGTGTCATCCGCGGCCAAGGCGATGCAAACGCTAAATACCATCACGCTAGTGTATTGCAGCGGCTGTCGAGAGACCACCAAAAAAGCAGAAGCGCCGATCAAGGGAAGCGAATTGCACACCAGCGAGATCAGCCCCAGCCGTAGCGATCCGAACAAGAGGGCCATACTTACAAAAATCAACATGGCCGCCAAGCCCAAGCTCGGGGCCAACTGCTCGATCATGTGATTCGCCGTACGGTAGGAGACGACCGCTGAACCGGTCAGCCAAAGTTTGAACCCAGGATACTTCTGCTCCAGCGCCGCCAAACGCTGCTCAATGCGGCGAAAGTGCGGCTCGTGCGCCGCGCCGCCCAGATCGCGGATGTGGGCTGTGACCGCTGCGCGGCGCTGGTCGGTCCGCGCAAACCGCTCGAGCGACTCTTCCGGTGCCTCTTTCAGCCAGCGCCACTTCTCCTTCCAATCATTCTCGGCCCCGGGAAGCGACTGCAGCACGCTCAGCAGTGAGACGGGATTTCGCGTCGTCGGTTCCTCGTCGAAGATAAGATGCACGTCAGCCAGGCACTGCCGGACCGATGGCGACTTCAGAGTCATACCCTCCGGCCAATCGACGACCACGTGGAGGAACAGCCCGCCACCGAAGGCTTCTTCGCACTGCACGAGCGCCTGGTACGCTGGGCTCTCACGCGGAAGGAACTCGCCGACACGGTTGTCTGCCCGCAACCAAAACCAGCAGGGCGCCCCTAGCGCCGTGATCAGCAGGCCTGCGATTGCGATCGGGCGAGCGTGCCGCTGAATAAACATCATCAGCCGCGATAGGGCTGTGTCGATCCACAACGGGCGTCCCTCGCGGGTTCGCTGGTCCACCATCCGATCCGCCAGCGGTGTTGTGGCCAGAAGTGGCGTGAGTGTCATGACAGCGAGATACGAACACGTGGTTCCCATGGCGCACGCGATGCCGAAGCTGCGGATTGCTTCCAGATCGGTGAGCAAGAGTGAACCGAATCCAAACCCGGTTGTCGCGGCGGTGAAGCCGCACGGCTTCCAGAGGGCATGCACCGCCTCGAGCGCGGCCTGCTTTCGTGGTTTACCCGCGGCCAGAGCACAGCGCATCTCAAAGACCATGTGGATGGAGTCGGTGAAGCCAATCACGAGCACCAGAGGCGGCAGGATGCTGGTGACCGGTGTGATCGGCTGCCCGATCCAGCCCAGCAGCCCCATCGTCCAAAGTAGACCCAGGGCCGGCCCTGCGGCGGCGACCACTACCGCGGCGGGCCGCCGGAACAGCCATATCGCGGCCAGTCCCGAGAGCACCAACGTGGTGGCCATGAAGATGATTTGGTTGCGCTGAATGCGACTGACAATTTCCACGCGCAAGGCCGGTATGCCCGTGGTACGAACGCGAAAGTCGGACTCAGTCTCTAGTTGTTCCGCAAGACGACTGATGGCCGCCAGGCGTTCTTCCAGCACCCGCACGTCCAACGACTGGCCTGTCAGAGCAACCGCCACTAACGTGACCTTGCCATCTTCCGACAGCAGTTGCCCGGCCACGAGCGGATGCCCTTGGACTTCGCGTTCCGCTCGGGCGAGGCGTTTGGGGTCGCCGTCGCGAGGGATCAACAACGGCAACAGGCGGCCGATGTTTCGCTGCCGCCGGGCATCGAACAAGGACTACACGGATTCGACTCCGTCCAGCCGCTTCAAGTCTTCAACAAATCGCTGCAGCCTGACAATGCGCGGGGCCGAGAGGATTTCCTCGGCCTCCAGCACAATCAGACACTCGTTGTCGTCTCCGCCGAAGGACGCGATGAATTCCTGCAATCGCGGATAGTCGCCGGAATCGGACTTTAGCAAGTCGCGGACGCGGTCGTCGGTGCGAAGTTGCAGAATCCCCGCAATGGCCGCGATCGTCGCCGCCGCCAAGAGCAACATGGTCCAGCGGCGATGCTGGACGAACCAGGTAAAGAAACGATCGATCATGTTCGCGTCTCGCTTGCAGCTTGTGTGTTGGCTCCTCCGTTGGTTGTCCATTGCAGATCGCATCCCCGGCCGCCTGGCGATGAGTGCGCGATGCGCGGAAGCAGATCATGCAAAGACAGCAACTCGTCGGGAGTGAAAACACCTCGCGGCAACGGACGCCGTTCCATCAACAACTCCAGTCCGCCGGCAATCGCCGCGGCAGCGCAGCGGGCGCCGTCGCCACAGCGCACGTCTACCCGCGCCACTGGCGACAGGCACGCCTTGCTGCGAGCTACGACTGTGATTTCCAGGCTGGCCGGCAGCCAGCGGAGTAGAACACTTCTTCCCAGAATCATCCCGGCTTCGACCAACCGACCGACAAGCGGTGCGCGGCGGACCAACCAGCCAGCCGACCGAAGAATTCCATTCATCCACTCAGGCTTGAGGCTGAGTGCGGTCACAATGTTGCGAGTTGCCGCGGATTCGTGGAGCATCAACGACTCGGGAAAGCCGACCAGGATCGAGTCCCCGCCTTCGTGTCGCGGCGGGACGTCACCGTTACTAAGTGTGAGTGGAACACGTTGCATCGGGTCGCCGTGGCAGAGTTGCGATTCTTCGAAATAAAAGGGCCGGCTCTGTAAGTGCTGCATCATGTGCCGGCACATACTCCGGCCGGCGCCTGAGACCACGCCCACGCGCAACAGGATCTCCAAATGATCGGCGGCGGGCGCCTGGGTCAGCGCCTCGCGGGCCATCAGATTCGTCAGCCCGGGAAACACGCCCATTCCCAAGATTGCCGTTCCTTGCGGGTCTTTCTGTGAGGTTCGCAGCGCTAACAATTCTTGAATGTGCCGGCTATCGTGGGTGGCCTCCATGAAGAGCACTCCTTCACGCAGACAATACTCCACTGCCGCTCGCGATGAAACGCACGACGAATGTCCCGCGTTCACCACCGCGTCATACTGCCCAAAGCAGGAAAAGGTCGCCGGGTCAGCCAGGTCCACTGTTTGCCAGGCCGGGCCGCGTGGCCGGCGAGAGGCTTGAACAACATCCCACTTCTCGGACAGCGTTTTGACGATGTGCTGTCCGTGAAAACCGGACGCGCCAATCACCAGGACGCGCGTAGTTCTGGAGGCTTTCACATTTGGCCGTGACATATAGATCGGTTAGGGAAAGAATCAACGTGATTGGACAAGCGTGCTGCCGCTCGCGAGCGACCGCTGGACTACCGCCGCCGCGCGAAGTGGCTTGCGCTCGAGACGCGGGCCCGTAAAGCCGATTGCCCTGCGGTCGAGAAAGGGCATGATTCGATGGAGCGCGTGGTACATCCGATACAGCCAAAACTTCCAGCGGCCTTCGGATCGCATTTGCAGCCACAACTCGCGCTCGTGGGAGCGCAAGTTTTCGGCATTCGGTTGCAGCAGGAATCGCTGCTCTTCGATCGAGCCAAACATCCGCAGCGACTGGGTGCGGTCCTTGCTCGGCAACACCTCCATCTGCATGTGGTTGTACCAGAGTTTGCCGGTCTCGGTAAGTTCATAGCCGCCGGTCGTCGCTTGTACCAGTCCGGCCTTAAGCCAGCGCCGCACGGCGCGGCGGGCGGGACCATAGGAGGCAACCAAATCCTCAGGAAGCTGCAGCCGCACGAGCGAGAGCATAAACCGCCGCATTTGCGACACTTCGTGCGTGAGTGCCTTTGCCCGGTGGACGGGGTAACGATCCTGGCTGAGCAAGGTCGTGTATTTCTTTAGATCGCAAACGTTGTGGTACTGGGTCCCTTCCAGCACGCCGAAGGCAGACGGCCCCATCGCCAGGATCGTGTTCAACTCGCCGCCGCCGCCGAAGCTCGTCTCAGCGAACAAGTCGCGGTCGGTGCGGGCAAAGGCCTCCGCGGTGACCTGATGGTAGCCGTTCTCCGGCAACACCTTGTTAACGAAGCGCCGCATCGCCAGCAGCTCCTCGCCCATTGCGGGAGAAGGCCGCGTGCCTTTTTGAATATGTTCCACGAGTCGCGTGCCGTGCATCATCACGTAATACAGCACGTCGAGGCTGTCCGGCGCCCACTGCATCAGCGTTTCCACGTCGCGCTCGAGCGACGCCAGCGATTGTCCCGGCGTTCCCGCCATGATTTCCAGGTTCACTGGCACTTTGGGGTTCAGCTTCCGCGCCAGGTCAATCACGGCTGGATAATCGGAAACGGCGTCTCCCCGGCCGACCAGCCGTCGCACCTCGGGGTCGAGCGATTGCGAGCCAAAGGAAATCCGGTTGAAGCCGCGGTCCAGGCATTCCGCGAGGTAACCTGGCGCCAACATCTGTCGCGCGACGCCTTCCAAAGTGATCTCTGCGTCGTCGGTAATCAGGAAATTCTCCCGCAGCGCGTCGAGCAACGTTCCCAATTGCGCCGGCGAAAGCTCGGTCGGAGTTCCGCCGCCGAAGTAGACGGAGTGGAAGGGAGTCTGGGCCGCCGAGGTCTGACCATATTGTCGGATCTCCTTAAGCATCGTCTCCACAAATGGCTGCTTGCGACTTTGGTTCTGCGAACTTGGCGTGTCCAATTTGTACAAGGGGCAGAAGTGACACAGAAAAGGGCAGAACGGAACGTGCAAGTAGATTTGGTTTTGCGGCTCCGCCTTCCCGTGATTGCGCCGGCTGGCAAGAGAGCGGTGCATGGACCAAGGCCACTGCGACGTGCGGGGCGCGTCGATCTCGGGCGCCGTTTGCACGATCGGGTAGACCTTGAGGCTGTAAGGTAAAACAGTGGGATACGGCCAATCGGCGCGTAATCCCACGGCGGTATTCTGGAAACGGCGATCCATGTGCGGCCTTCCCCTTCGCGAACTAACTGGTTGAGACAAAGTCGTTCTTCTGGAGAGCGCAAAGAGAACCGCGATGTTACGCACCGGCATCGAGGCGACGCGGGAAACCCGTTCGCCGCTCGATAGGAGGAACTTTCGAAGCCAAGACCGACCCTGCTGGTAATTGA
Source organism: Planctomycetaceae bacterium (assembly GCA_005773095.1). GTDB lineage: Bacteria > Planctomycetota > Planctomycetia > Pirellulales > PALSA-1355 > SXHT01. Next base: position 281 of record SXHT01000249.1, on the reverse strand, counting down.
CCGATTATGGTCGTGCCCAAGGAGAAGAATTTGGTCCAGACCGGCAGCACCAGGTATCCGGTCGGCGTCGACAGTCGCGCGATCGTTCGTCTGGAAACAACCAACGCTGGCGACGAATAAAAGTTGTCAGGAACCGTTTGTCGGTTTGCGGGGCCTGCCGCGGGGGCGGATGGTCGATTCCAGGTCCAGTTTGCCGATCATCCGCTCCATCCACGAAGCTTCCCCGAACGGAACGCCGCGAGCGATACTCCGTCGCAAGGCCGCCAACTCCGCCGCCGTCT
>SXHT01000248.1 GCA_005773095.1 Planctomycetaceae bacterium | reverse complement strand
CTACGGCTGCATCGTGGAAACCGCCCATGACGGCGGCGAAGCCGTGTACATGGCCCGGGCCATGCGGCGCGGAGACGGCTACGACGTGATCATCGCCGACATTCGCCTGCCGGACGTTTCGGGTTACGAACTCCTGATGAACCTCAAAGAGTGCATGGATCCCGTGCCGCTGGTGCTGATGACCGGCTTCGGTTACGATCCGAGGCACTCGATTGTGAAGGCCCGCCAGGCAGGCTTGCAGCCGTACGCAGTGCTCTACAAACCGTTCCGCCTGGATCAACTGCTCGATGTGGTCGAAAAAATGATCCGCGAGCCGAGAGGTAGCTCGTCGTAAGGTGAAAGGTTGAGTCGCTGAGCTTGCCAGCGATGGGAGAAGCTGATTGCTGGCGAATTCAGCGATCCACCAATGCCCCGCTGCTTGCAGGCACGATGCTAATCGAGATCACGTTGGCCGCGATTGCTCTTTTCGGCCACGCGGTCTTGTGGGTGGGCGTGAGCAATCGCTTGCATGCGATGCCCCTCAAGCGATCGCACATCAAGGCGATATCCACCCTCTCGAATCTTGGCATGCTGGCCGTGCCGATCGTGTTCGTCTGGTGGATCAACCGTGAACGGCCTCATCCGGGTGAATGGCGCCTGGTGGTGGAACGCAATCCTACGGCGCTGTTCTACGCGCTGCTGTGCATCGGCATGGCCGCAGTGCATGTGCCGCGCTGGCTGTACGTGCGGTTTATTGTGCTTCGCGACGCCGCGGCGCATGGCCGACGGTTATTCGTACTCGACGTTACCCGCCGGCTGGGCCGACATCCAACGCGCGGCATTCAATTCGCCCTTGGGCGGCTGGCACCGTTCAATCAGGTCATGCGGATCGAGTTCACTGAAAAAGAGGTGCCGCTGTCGCATCTGCCGCTGACCCTCGAGGGCCTGCGGATCGCCCACCTGAGCGACCTGCACCTGAGCGGCCGCGTCGAACCGGAGTTCTATCGCGAGGTAATTCGCGAAGTGGAGGCGTTGGAGCCTGATCTGGTGCTGCTCACCGGCGACATTTGCGACACAGCCCGCTGTCTCTCCTGGATCGCGGAGATACTCTCGCCACTGCAACCCCGCTACGGCAAGTTTTACATTCTTGGCAACCACGACCAACGCCTCAACAACATTCCCGAGCTGCGTGCCACGGTGGCGGCGGCAGGCTTTGTCAATCTCGGCGGCAAAGTGCATCAACTTGAGATTGATGGCGCTTCGGTGCTGCTGGCCGGGAACGAATTGCCATGGTTCGGTCCGGCGCCTTCCAACGAGGACCTGCCTGCCAGGTCGTCAGCCCGCGGGCTGTTCAAGATTTTGCTTTCGCACTCTCCCGATCAAGCGCGTTGGGCGTGTCGGCAGGGGTTTGAACTGATGCTCTGCGGCCACACGCACGGCGGCCAGATTCGCTTTCCGCTGGTCGGCCCCGTTGTCTGCCCGAGCTGGTATGGAGTGCGTTACTCGGCCGGATTGTTCCTGGAACGGTCGATGGCAGTACACGTCAGCCGGGGCGTCTCCGGCCTGTTCCCAGTTCGCTGGAACTGCATGCCCGAAGTGGCGATGCTGGTGTTGCGGCGTCGGTAAGCGTGCGTGCCTTTGGCCGGGTATCCAAGTGCCCGCCCCGGCGCTGCCTATTCTTCGGCCAGGAAGCGTTGATTGAGGGTGCGGTTGCCCCCCATTTCTTCGGCCCGAAGCCACAGTGTTTTGCCGATCAGTTCCCGGCCATTTTGCAGCCGGTAGATTTTGCGGTCGCGGTCATTCGTGAGTTCGATGACCTGCGTCATCAAACGGCGGCGGTCGGGGATGAACAAGAAGCACTTGAAGCTTACGGTTTGACTCGTGTTGTTGGTCACAAGCTGCTCGACCTCAAGTTCGCCACGGTCGTTGAGTTGCGTGCTCGCTCTTAGCGTGATGTCGTTCTCGCCCAGATCCATGTGTCGGTAGACGCTGAACACGTAGTGCTGGTCGGCATTGACTTCGAAATCGATCCGCACCGGTTGCCGGCCGCTGCCGGCATCGTACGGCAAGGCGATGCCAAACGGCTGCAGGCTGTCTTCCAAGGGCGCCATTTTAAATTCCAGAATCCGCGGCATCAGCCTCCATGAATCCGGCAAATTCAATCGCGCCTGGGTACTGACGCCTTGACCGAACGTGTTCTTGAGGATCAACGCGTTCTCGTGCGTGACACCCAACACGCCCGGCAGTGCAGGCTGCGCGAACGCCACCGACATGTTCCACCGCAGGATCGCCGGATGAATGCCCGTGACAAAACTGGGTAACGGGCCGACGTCGATCAGCGAGTCGTTGGCATCGCGCTTGGGTGACGACATCCGACCCCAGACATCCGTCACGCGCAGGTCGTCACCCAAGTAGATTTTCTCCTGGTCTTTCCGATCGTTCCAAACGACCATCATCATGGCACCATCGCGCTCGAAGACATAATTTTGACTTCCCCTGGGCAATTGAATGCTTCCCAGGTAATTGGAACCGGCCAGCACAGTCGCCGTGGTGCGCCAGGGAAGCAGCAGCTCGCCCGGCGTTCCGTCGCTGTTCATCAACCCGCCGGCGGCGCTGAAGGGATCGGTGATGAAGACGCCTTCCGCCTTGGCCATTTTCGCGGCCAGCATGCGATGAATGAGGTCGCCGGCCCGGACTTCCATCGAGTAGTGATGGCGTGAAAGCGGCTCAATCGACACCCAGCGGCGAGTGCGGCGGCCATCGATCGCCGCGAGGTAACTCTTGAGTTCCGCTTCCGTCACTTGGGGTTTGCCCGTGAGCGCAAGAAAGTCCCACGGCGGCGACTCGACCGCCCGTTGCTCGTCGAAAAATCGCCAACCGAATCCCAGGTTCACCTCCTGGCCGAATCGCTGCAGCTCGGCCTTAATGCGCGCGATCGCGGCGACCAGGTTGGGGTAACCGACAAAGCTCACGTCATCATCCCCACCCAACTGCCACCACCGCACTTGCAGCGAGAGCCGTGCCATCACAGGCTCCAGTAGTGGATACCAAAGATCCGGCTCGGTTGAAAACACGTCGGCTGCCAGCAAGCTGGTTGTCCCACCGAACTGCGATCTTGCTTCGGCCGGAGGTTCGTTCAGTAGTCCAACGGTTTCGATATTGCGAGCACTCATGCGTTCCGCGAAAGCCACAAGCTGGTCGAGCCGCCGCGTTTCCGCATCGCTGACCCACATCGGCAGCTTGACCCAGTTGATGCCCATCTGCGGCAGAATCCTTTCCAGTGCGGAAAATGGCAGCGGTCGGTCGCCCCCCGGCAGCGTCCAACCAAACTCGCCGCGTGGCGAACTCTGCGCCGGCTCAATGCAGACCAGCGATTGTTCGCGCTCGAGAGTCAATCCTTCCCGGCAACGCAGGCCGCAGCGAATCTTGTAGAAACCCGGTTCGTTGATCTCGGGCCTCCAAATCGTCGATCCCTGGAACCCCGCCTGATTGTCACCCGCACTCGAGTCATCCCCCCGGGTCGAGCCGGTTAGTGGAGCCGAATGCGACTGCACCTCACGCCCCTCGATATCCAGCACCTGAAACATCACCAACGGATCGCGCTCAAAAATGCCGGACACTTTGCAGGTCACTTCCAGGGCGCGCGGGTCGGTATAAACGTTGTCGGGACGATCCGTGGACAAGGTCATGCTGGGCAGGCGCGCCAGCCAAATATGATCGAACGACGCCGAACCGGTCAGATCGGCAGCTTCCCCGGGCTCCAAATGAAGCCCGATCGCCGCGTGATGGACATCGCTCGATCGCGGAGCCATGGGCCCAATCTTCAGTCTTTTCCAATCGCTCTTCGAGCCAACTTTCTCGGAGGTGAACCGCTCCAGTTCCTGCTCGTTCGCGTCGAAGAAGCTGACCGAGTAATAGGCGTGGTCGAACTGCAGGCCTTCGGTTCGCACGTATCCTTCGAAGACGTAACTGAACTGAGATCGGACGGGTATCGGCGGACTGAGCACCGCACCTGAGGCGCCGTTGAGCTTGATCCGCAGCGCCTGCTGGCCGTCGATCGCGGCTTCGTGGTGCATGCCAATCTCCAGATACCACGGATAGGCCGGGCCTCGCTTGCGCGTCCAACCGTCCGGCCAGCCGTCGAAATCAGAGTCACCTTCGTCCTCAAAGCTGCTGCGAAAGACCTCCGTCGCGTCGAAGTGCGAGGGGGTCGGGTGTTGGTTCCGCAACGGGGCCTCTGCTTTGGCATCGGGGTTTTTCTTGATACTCTCTTCCGCCCCCAGCTCGTTCCCGACCGGCAGAGACGGTACTTGCGTCGACGGCTCCGGGGTTTCCACCGAAATGCCCTTTTCGGATTGCGGTTCCTTGGGCGGCGCAACGTCGCTCGATGTCACCGAGTCCTGGCTCCTGACTCCCGGCTCCTGATCCCCAGCCTCGGATTTCAGGCTCAAGTTTGCGGGGCCGCCTGGCAACAACGGCGCCGCAGTCTCGGTAGACGCCGCCGGAAGTGTCGCTAAAATCAGCAGGATCAGCAATCGCTTCATGTTCGCTAGAGTCCAGCGGTGGTTCGGAGTCGGCCCATTCGACCTATCGTCAATCCCGCCCGAGGGACTCTAAACACGCAACGCATGCGCTGAATTAAAGTCAGGAAAAGCCCCCTCCGCCGAGAATCAGCTGATCGGAAAGGACCGCCCGTGCCAGGTTTGAAGATTGCCATTCAGCTAGCAAGCCTAAAGCAGCCATTTAAGAAGGCGCTGGCCACCGCTGCGCAGCTTGGCGCCTCGGCGGTTGAAATCGACGCGCGGGTAGACATTAACGCGCAAACCATCTCCAACACGGGCATGCGCGAGCTTCGGCGTCTGTTGGGCGACCACGAGCTGCGCGTCTCGGCCATCGGGTTTCCCACCCGCCACGGTTACGACGACCATGAGGAGATTGAGCGCCGCGTGGCGGGCACCAAGGCGATTATGAAGTTCGCTCACGGCATTGGCGCCGAGGTCGTCATCAATCATGTCGGAATGGTCGCGTGCGACGAGAAGTCGGCAAACTGGAAACTGTTGGTCGAAGTGCTGACCGACCTGAGCCTTTACGGCCATCAGGTGGGCGCGCGCCTGTGCGCTCGGACGGGCACCGAAAGCGGCGCCGATCTAAGACGCCTGCTCGATGCGCTTCCCCAACAAGGCATTGGCATCGACCTCGATCCCGGCAGTTTGATCGTGGCAGGCTTCTCGCCGCTCGAAACCATTCAAGAGGTGGGCGCGAACATCTTGCACATCCACGCCACCGACGGCGTGCAGGACCGTGCGCGCGGTCGCGGCATGGAAGTGCAACTGGGTCGTGGGTCAGCCGATTATCCGTCGCTTGTTGCCGCACTCGCACAGCACCGTTACGACGGCTACTTCACGCTCATGCGCGAACGCTCAGAGAATCCGCCGCTGGAGCTGGGCATTGGCGTGAAGTTCCTGAGGAAGTTGTAGGGCACGACCAGCGCAGCGCAGGCTCGGCTATTTCGGCCGCCAGTCGTCGTCATGCGCGTCGGGCCGCGTGATTTTCTCACGACCAGGCTCGGCGAAAGAATCGCAACCAGTTGCCGTGGAAGATGCCGTCGATTTCGGAATCGCTGTAGCCGCGGGCAGTCAGAATTGCATCCAGGTTTTGCAGGTCGGCAATCGTTTTGAGGTCGCTCGGGGTCTGCTCAGTGCCATAGCCGCCGTCCAGGTCGCTGCCAATCGCCGCATGCCGCGCATTGCCGGCCAGCTGGCAGATGTGGTCAAGCTGATCAGCCAGCGCTGAAATCGTCAGCCCCTCGGGCGACGAATGCCCAATCTGCCAACCCGGGCGCAGCATCCAAGCGTCACACACGACGCCAATTACCGCCTCGCGCTCGATGAGCAGCTTGATCTGTTCGTCGGAGAACTGGCGATCGCCCGGCACAAGCGCGCGGCAGTTGTTGTGGCTCGACAAAACGGGGCCGCTGAATCGCTCGAGGGCCTCAAAAAAACTCTGATCCGAAAGATGAGTGACGTCCAGAATCATTCCCACCCGCTCGAACTCCTTGAGCATCTCAATGCCGCGCGGCGTGAGCGGACCATTGTCGCCGGTGCCCACCGAATAGTGGCTCTTGCCGTAGTGGGAGAGCATCACGCTGCGCAGCCCCTGCCGGTACCATGCCTCGACCTGGCCGGGGTTAACGATCGGATCGGCCCCTTCCATGGCCAGGATCAGGCCGATCGGCAGTTGTTCGTTCTCCGCCTGCTCTTCCCAAAGTTGCCAGTGCTGGTTGAGATCAGAAACACTCTCGATCAACTTCACCGCACCTTGTTGTTCGAGCAGTCGATAATAAGCCAGCTGACCTTGCGCGATGGCATACGCGATGCCCTGAGTTCCGTAATCGAGATCGGTGCGACGATGCCCGGCCGCTGGCTGCACTTCGCGCTTGGCCCGCGCCAATACGGTCGCCTGACAGGCAGCGATGCGACCCCGGCGCATTTCCGGTAGGCTGGTAGTGGCTAGCCCGCGGCCCCCTCCGGGCTGCATGCCCGCTTCGCGGGCGTTGATTCGCTCGACGGTTTCGGTCTGTTCGCGATTGTAACTAAGGGCATTCCAGGACAGATCGAGATGGGCATCAAAGATGAGCCGTGGTTTCTTCAACGTTTTGCTCCTGGTCGTGAAGTTTGAATCCATCGGCCGCTGACGTACCTCAGCAGGCGCGGGGGACGGGCCGTGGGGGCGCTGGCCTGGGGATTATTTACCTCAAATGCACGCCGAAGGGAAGCCCCAGAGCCATCGAAAAAAGGTGCTTTCACGGCAATACTGCCGGGTCTGCTGGTCCTGCCCGCCACCGCCGCTGACCAGGGCTGAAAGGACGTTTGGACAACGGAGCAAGTTCTCATCTCGGCGTTTTGATTCGCTTAAGATACTCGCTCAATCGCTTGCGACCCTCGTCGAGTTCGCTGGCGAAAAGCTCGCGGATTGTCGCGGCGTCGGGCACGTCGCCGGCGCGAATGTGGCTGAAATAGACGCACAAGGTGCAGCCCAGGGCGTACGTGCTGGCTGCCGCGTACAAGCTCGACGCGGCCATGCCCACGCCGGGCACGAACTTAGCCAGCTCGCGTCCGCCCAGCCGCGCCAGAATGCCTGCGCCCAACGCTCCGCCGATCTCCGCCACCGTGTGCGGGCTCATCCGCTGGCCATAGATCGAGGCGATCGTCTGGAACAACTTGGCCTGAATCCCCACGACCAGCGGGATGTCGACCAGGGGCACCGGAATCGTCGCCGCCACGCCAGCCGCCACGGAGTAAGCCATGATGTGGGGATGGGCCGCGTGAAAGTATGCGTCGCGCAATGGGCTGCGCAGGTCGTCGCGTGTTTCGAGAATTCCCCGCAAACCAAGCGGGAGCACCGCCTCGATAGTCGTCCACAATGCTTCGATGCCGTAATGCTCGGGCACGAACCCGTCTTGTGGCAACGTGAAATCGACCGGCACAAAATGGTCGGCAATGTCGGCAAAGACTTCGCGCTGCGCGGCGAGTGATCGACCCAGGTCGATCGGCACGCTCATCGGCAGCGGTGACTCGTTTAACGGATACGGCTCGATGTGCCCGCCGCCGGCCAGGTAGCCTTCGTGCAATGTGGTTTGCACCATGATGACGGGCCACTCGGGATGGGCGCGCTTGGCCGCCTTCGCCGCTTCGACCACCGGTGCCTGGGCATGATCCATCGCCCGAACCACCACCATCAGCAGATGGGCTTGCTCGGCGGAGAATCGCATGTCCTCGGTGGGATCGTAACCCACCTCGCCGAGTCCACGCGTGTCGAGAAACTGCAGCAGGCAATCGTCTTCGCTGGGAAACGCATAGAGCTGGGAGGCGCGGGTGCAAGCGCGAAAGCCATCGCCAATTTCGGCCCGTGTGCTGCCGGTCAGCGCGCGGATGATCGAAGTCTTGCCCGACTGCGCTTTGCCGAGCAGCCAAAAGACGGGCACCGGGAGTTCCTCGCGGGCGCGTTGCAAGTGCTTGTCGAGCTCGTCGGGACTGAGCTTGGGTGCAAGCACGGAGTCTCGTACCCGATCCCAGAAATCACGCAGTATTTCCATGCGGCCATTGTATCTGTAAGGGGCGATCTCCGCCGTCCGAAGGGAACCTGCTCCAAGGCCGATCAATGTTTTGCATTCGGCAACCTGGTAGGGCCGGCATTGCCGGCCGTGGATGGGAAAGTCACGGGAATCCGGCCGGCACAGCCGGCCCCCAACGGATCGCTGATTGGCCCTGGCCCTCTTCGCAGCAAAGTTGACGCACGCTGGCGGCGACGCCTAAAATGTAAGGTCCCTGATCATTGGCTTGCTAACTTTCTTACACGAGCGGGTCGCCGTGCGGAACTACGATTTCAAGGAAAGTGCCCGGTTGTGGCTGTCACCTGCCTGGAATGTCGATGAGCGAGCGATCAACTGCGAGATGGTGCCGTGGAGAAAAACCTGTGCGATTAGCAGTTGCTCTCGGAGCGGGCGACATCAAGCAACGGTTCATGCGGATCGCTGCAGCTCTGATGGCCGCCTGCCAGAGTCAGGCGACGGCGCAAGAGCGCCCGCCGTCGCCGGTTGCTGTCACGGCGGTAATCGAGCGTAAGATTGCGGCTGGGCAAACCATCGTGGGCACCGTTGAGCCGCTCAGACGCAGCATCGTGGGCACCGCCGTGGCAGGTCGGGTGATTGAGTTTCCTGTCAACGAAGGGGACAAGGTCAAAAAAGACCAACCGTTAGCGCAGTTGCGCCTCGATGCCCTGCAAATTCAACGCGCTGCGGCCGTGGGCGATCTTGAATTTCGAAAGCAAGAGCTGGCGGAAATGATAAACGGCTCTCGCCCGGAGGAGATTGAACAAGCCAAGGCCAAGGCCCAAGGCGCCAAGGCACTGATGGACTATCGGCAATACCGCCTCAAGCGGTTCCGCGAGCTGATGGAGCGAAAGGCCACCAGCACCGATGAGCTGCAGGACGCGGCGAGCGCATCGGACCAGGCGCTGGCCTTGTATCTGGAAGCCCATAAGGCATACGAGCTGGTGCTGGCCGGCCCACGCCAGGAAAAAGTCAGGCAGGCTGAGGCGCAGGTCGAGGTCAGCGATGAAGAAGTCAATCGCATCGACGACCTGATCCGCAAGCACACGATCGTCAGCCCCTTTGATGGCTATGTGGTGGCGGAGCACACGGAAGTGGGCCAATGGATTTCGCAGGCCGACCCCGTGGTGGAGATCGTGGAAGTGGATCAGGTGGAGATCGCGATTTCGCTCCTGGAAGACTACGTGGCGAATTTGCGAATTGACCAAGAAGTACGTGTTGAGATTGGCGCCATCAAGCAACGGACGTTTGCAGGCAAGGTAGCCCTGATCGTGCCGCAGGCGGACGTCAAATCGCGCAGTTTTCCGGTGAAGATTCGTGTGGAGAATCAATTTGTCGACGGCCTGCCGATGATCAAGCCCGGCATGTTGGCCCGTGTTACGTTGCCGGTTGGCGCTCCGGCGAGCGCTCTGATGGTGCCCAAGGACGCGCTCGTGCTGGGCGGCCCGTCGCCGGTGGTCTACGCCGTGGTCCCTGGCAAAGACAAGAACGGGCCGAGCACCGTGCGGCTGGTGCCCGTGCAGCTGGGCGTGGTGGACGAAGATCTGATCCAAGTGAAAGGCGAACTGCAACCTGGCGAACAGGTGGTACATCAGGGCAATGAACGGCTCTTCCCAGGGCAGCCGGTTGCGATCTTGCCCAGCGCGCCGGTCGCGAAAGCAGCGATGAAAGATGAAGGATGAACGATGAAGTATTGTGGCTCATCCCTCATCCTTCATCATTCAACCTTCATCCTCCCCTTATGATCGAAACCATTGTTTCCAACCCGGTCAAGGTTTCTGTCGGCGTGTTGCTGGTGGTCATGTTTGGCGTGATCACCGTCTACACGATGCCGGTGCAACTTACGCCGGAAGTGCAGATCCCCACGCTGACGGTTGAGACCCGCTGGCCCGGCGCGAGTCCCCAAGAAATCGAGCGCGAGATCGTGCAGGAACAGGAAGAGCAGCTTCAAAGCGTTGAAGGCATTAAGAAGCTGACCTCCGAAAGCCACGATTCCCGCGGTGTTATTATCCTTGAATTCGCCGTCGGCACCGAAATCGCCGACGCGCTCTTGCGCGTCAATACCCGGCTCAATCAGGTGCCCAAGTATCCCGAGAATGCCGATGAGCCGACGATCTCGACGAGTAACTCGTCCGATCGTCCGATCGCCTGGTTCATTCTGAGTCCACGATTGCCCACGGCCGAGGATGTGGCGGCATTGGCCGCGCAGCAGCCGCGGCTCAAGGCCGAGTTGACGCGGATTGAGAAGACGGCCAATCCCGGGCTGGCCCTCTTTCGGCTGCGGGAACTGGCCTCGAAGCATCGCGAAGTTCGCAAGCTGTTGCCGCCGGAGGTCGATGTCACCAGGCTCCGCCGGTTCGCCGAGGACATGATCGAGTCTCGTTTCGAACGCGTGGACGGCGTCTCCAACGCGAATGTGTTCGGCGGGCGCGAGGAAGAGCTGCAGGTCATCGTCGATCCGCAAGGACTGGCGGCCCGCGAGTTGACCATCACCGACGTCCGCAACGCACTGCGAGGCAACAAGGACACCTCGGCGGGTGACTTTTGGGAAGGCAAGCGCCGCTACGTGGTTCGGACGCTCGGCGAGCGGCGGACTCCGCAGCAAGTGGCGGACGCGGTGATTGCCCGTCGCGACGACGAACCCGTCTACGTTCGCGACGTGGCTGAGGTGCGGATCGGCTACAAGAAGCCCGACGGAGTCGTGCGGCGGTTTGGCACCGAAGTCATCGCCGTCAACTGTCTGCGCGAAACGGGGTCGAACGTTTTGCTGCTGATGGACGGGCTGCGTGCCGAGAACCAGCGTCTCAATAACGGCCTGCTGCGGCAGCGCGGTTTGCAGCTCACCCAGGTCTACGACGAAACCGAGTACATTTACTCATCGATTAACCTGGTGACCGACAATCTGCTGGAAGGGGGCGTGCTCACCTTCCTGGCGCTGTTGTTGTTTTTGCGCAGTGTGCGTTCGAGTCTGGTGATTTTTGTGTCCATCGCGGTCAGCTTCATCGGCATGTTTCTGATGATGCGGCTCTTGAATCGTTCGCTGAACGTGCCCAGTCTGGCGGGAATCGCCTTCGCAACGGGGATGTTGGTCGACAATTTCATCGTTGTGCTCGAGAATATCTATCGGCATCGCCACGAAGGCGAGGGTGGGTTGGAAGCGGTCGTCAACGGCACTCGAGAAGTCTGGGGGGCCGTGCTCGCGGCAACGCTGGCGAACCTGGCGGTTTTCGTGCCCGTGCTGTTCGTGCAGGACGAGGCAGGGCAGCTCTTTCGCGACATCGCGCTGGCGATCAGCGCCGCGCTTTTAATGTCGCTGGTGGTGGCACTGATTCTCGTTCCCACGGCCGCCTCGTCCATCATGCGCAGCGGCAAGTCGGAGTGGTCAACGGTCAAATCCGGCGATCATTCGCTGCGGGCCCGATTCATGCGAGCTGTGCTGATGCCGATCGACGGCTTTGGTCGTCGCTTCGTTGCCGCGGTGTTGGGCCTCAACGCCTGGCTGCAACAGGGGCTGATGCGGCAGTTGCTCACGGCGACCAGCATGATCGCTGTTTCGCTGCTGCTGAGCTGGCTCATGCTTCCGCAGGTGGAGTACCTGCCCAATGGCAATCGCAATCTGGTGTTTGGCTTGCTGTTTCCGCCGCCGGGCTATAACACCGAGCAGATCGAAAAAATGGGGAGTCAGATCGAGAAGTTCCTGCGGCCTTATTGGGATGTCGATGCCGACAGCCCCGAGGCGGCCAGGCTCGATTTTCCACCGATTGGCGATTTCTTTTACGTGGCGCGTGGGCGGCAGTTGTTTCTGGGACTGCGTGCCGCTGATCCGCTGCGCGCCGGCGAGTACGAAAAACTCATCCCGCGCGTGGCCGCGTTCATGCCCGGCACGTTGGTGATCGCCAAGCAGTCGAGTTTGTTCGAGCAAGCGCTGTCCGGCGGCCGCACGATCGACGTGGAGATTACTGGTCCCGACGTGCGCACGCTGGTGGGCATCGGCGGACAGATCATGGGTATGGTGATGAATCCCATCGATTCCGTGGTGCCGGGCGCCCAGGCGCGGCCGATACCAAGTCTCGACCTCTCCAGCCCGGAAATGCACATCATTCCCAAGTGGGAACAAGCTGCCGATATGGGCGTCAGCGCCGCCGATCTGGGCTATACCGTCGATGCTTTGGTGGACGGGGCGTATGCCAGCGATTACTACTCGGGCGGCAACAAGATCGACCTTTCGATTCTGGGCACCGACAAACTCACGGGTCGCACGCAAGACCTGGAGGCGCTGGTGATCGCCACACCCCAAGGACAGTTGGTGCCGCTGGCGGCAGTGGCCGAAGTGCACTACGGCAGCGGGCCAGAACAAATCAACCGCCGCGAACGGCAGCGGGCGATCACGATTTCAGTATCGCCGCCCAGGGATCTGCCTCTTGAAGAAGCGATTTCACAGATCAATACGCGGATCGTCGCGCCGCTCGAACAATCAGGCCGGATCGGTGGTGAATATCAGATCAATCTCTCCGGCACCGCCGACAAGTTGAAGACAACCTGGCAGTCGCTGCGCTGGAACTTATTGCTGGCGATTATCATTACGTACCTGCTGATGGCTGCCTTGTTTGAGTCGTGGCTTTATCCACTGATCATCATGCTCAGCGTGCCGCTGGGCGCGGTGGGGGGATTTTTTGGCTTGTGGCTGCTCAACCGCTTTGTGCTGCAGCCGCTCGACGTGCTCACCATGCTGGGCTTTATCATTCTGGTGGGCACCGTGGTCAATAATCCGATTCTGATCGTCGAGCAAGCGCTGTCGCTGATGCGCGACCAGGGCATGCCGCCCCGAAGGGCGATCTTGGAAAGCGTACGGACGCGCATACGACCCATCTTCATGACCGCTTTCATCGGCCTGTTTGGCTTGCTGCCGCTGGTGGTTTCGCCCGGCGCAGGCAGCGAGCTTTATCGTGGATTGGGTTCGGTGTTGTTGGGCGGTCTGGGGGCCTCGACGGTCTTTACGCTGATCTTCGTGCCCACCGTCTTCGATCTGGCGATGCACCTGAACGAATGGCTCGCCAGCAGGTGGAAACCACGCCCGGGCCGAGCAATCAAGCCCGAGGACGACTCCGAAATCGAAGAGACCACCCTGATCTACGAGACCTAACGTGTGCAAAGCCGGCGATGGCTACCGTTTCCGGCAAGGTAAATGAGCGATGGCAGTGTTATTACAAATTAAGAACGCGTGCAAAAGTTACGGGCATCAGGTGCTTCTGAATCGGGCCGAGGCCACGATTGTCGATGACCTTAAGGTTGGCTTCGTCGGCCGCAACGGGGCGGGCAAATCCACGCTCTTGCGAGTCTTGCTCGGTGACGAGGAGCTGGATCGCGGCGAGGTGATTCGACATCCCAACTTGCGGCTGGGGTACCTGCGGCAGCACGAGCCGTTTTTGCCAAACGAGACCGCGCTGGAATTTCTGATGCGCGATAGCGGTCAGCCCGACTGGAAGTGCGGCGAAGTGGCGGGCGAGTTTGAAATTAAGCACGGCTATCTTACAGGTCTGGTCAGCAAGCTCTCCGGCGGTTGGCAAACGCGTCTCAAGCTGGCGGCGCTTCTGCTGCATGAGCCCAATCTGCTGCTCTTGGACGAGCCGACCAACTTCCTCGATTTACGCACCCAGATTCTCCTGGAGCATTTTCTTCGGCATTTTCGCGAGGCTTGTCTGATTGTTTCGCACGACCGCGCGTTTCTGCGAGCCACGTGCAGCCAGACGCTCGATCTGACCCGCGGTAAGTTGACGATGTATCCCGGCAAGATCGACGCCTTTCTGCAGAACCAGCGCGAACGCCGCGAGCATCACGACCGCGTCAACGCCGCGGTGCGGGTGAAGCAGCGGGATCTGCAGGAATTCATCGACAGGAACAAGGCCCGTGCCAGCACCGCCACGCGCGCCAAATCGAAGAGTAAGCAGCTCGAAAAACTCGAGTTGATCGAGGTGGACGGCGAAGAAGCCACGGCCCGAATTCGCGCGCCGCAAGTCGAGCCGCGCAAAGGCCCGGCGGTGCGCTGCCGCGGTCTCTCAATCGGCTACCCCGAGCGAATCGTGGCCTCTGGCGTTGACGTGGAAATCGAACATGGCCAGCGCGCCGCGATTGTCGGCGACAATGGTCAGGGCAAGACAACGTTCCTGCGCACGCTGGTCGATTCTCTTTCGCCGCTCGCCGGCGAAGTGCGCTGGGGATATGGTTGCCAGATCGGCACGTATGCACAGCACGTCT
>SXHT01000247.1 GCA_005773095.1 Planctomycetaceae bacterium | reverse complement strand
CGGGGAGATTCCGCCTGAAGAGCATGTCCTGAAGACCATGCACAACGCAAGGCTAATGTTGGACAGCGGCTTCACCAGCGTTTATTCAGCAGCTTCGGCCAAACCACGAATCGAAGTGGCGATTCGCAACGAGATCAACGCCGGTCGGATTCCTGGTCCGCGCCTGCGCGCGGCCTCGCCGGAGCTGTGTTCCACGGGTGGATTGGGCGACGAGCGCCTGGCTCACCTGGATCGGCATGGATTGGAAGCAATTGTCGATGGTGCGGATGACATGAGGAGGGCTGTGCGGTTCCTCATTCGCGAGGGGGTGGACACCATCAAGCTGAATCTTTCCGGCGATGCCTTCGTACGTCCGGGATTCGGAGAACGCTGTGCTTTCAGCGAGCCGGAAGTGGCGGCTGCCTCCGAGGAAGCACACGATCGCGGCTGCTGGTTATCGTGCCATGCCCGGGCAGACCGAGCGATTCGCCTGGCTCTGAAGTACAACTTCCGCGCCATCTATCACTGCGATTACGCGACGAGCGAAACGATCGACATGCTGGAAGCCGTCAAGGACAAAATCTTTCTGGCTCCGGCGATTGGCATTATCTACACAACTTCCTATGAGGCGGAACCGTGGGGTTTTACTCCCGAGGTGGTCGAACGGATGGGTTTGATCCCCATGATTGAGCGCAGCCAGCAAGTTCATCAGGAAATGCGTAAGCGAGGACTGCGAGTACTCCCTGGCGGCGATTACGGCTTCGCCTGGAATCGCAACGGAACCAATGCCCGTGACCTGCAGCACTTCGTTAATCTGTTCGGCTACACGCCCAAGGAAGTGCTGAGCGCCGCCACAAAGCTCGGGGGTCAAATCATGGACATGGGCAATGAGCTGGGGCTAGTGAAGGAGGGCTACCTTGCAGACTTGCTGCTGATCGATGGCGATCCGGTGCAGGACGTTTCCTTGCTGCAAGATCGGGACAACTTGATAATGATCATGAAGAATGGCGACTACCACAAAGCGCCAAGCGTTCGCTCGCCTGATAAACCGTCGTGCTTGGAGTCCAAGCCTGATTTTGTTAAACAATAGCCGGGTGGTAATCATGACTACGATCACGTCTCTCGGCATTGGAGATAAGCTGTCTGCGGACGGCTTCGTGATGCCGCTGTTTATCATGGCGGCGGGCGAAATGGCGCCGTACCGCGACGAGTTTGATCGCTTGGAGCAAATCGCCGGCAAGCAGGCCAGTCAGGTAGGCTTGATGAACCTCCACAAGCAGAACGAGCGGATTTGGGAACTGGTACACCATCCCAACGTGCTGGCGGCAGTAACGGCGGTGCTTGGTCCAGATTTGCTGTTGCTCGGTTCCCACTTCTTTTGCAAATATCCCGACATCGCCGAAAGCTACGTCTCTTGGCACCAGGACGTGACCTATTGGGGATTGAATCCACCGAAAGCGGTGACGCTTTGGCTTTCGATCGACGGCGCCGACGTGGAAAACGGTTGCATGCGATTCATTCCCGGCAGCCACCATCGAGGTATCCTGCCGCACGGGAAAGCCCAGAGGACGGGAAATCTGTTGAGTGTGAACCAAGAGATTCCTTCGGAACTTATCGATGAGCGCGAGGCCATCGATGTCGAGCTCCCGCCCGGATCGGCCTCCTTGCACCATGGCATTTTGATCCATGGCAGCAATCCAAACCGCTCGAATCGCCGCCGTTGCGGACTCACCGTGCGCTTTACTTCGACCGACGTTTCGCCGGTGAAAAACGATCCTGATGCAGTACAATGGAAGCCGATCTTAATTCAGGGCGTTGATCGTTTCGGGCATTTTGATCTCGACCCCTGGCCGGCATTCACCATGAAGCCAAACAAAATTACGTCGCCACTCGTTCGACCCTTCAGCGAGGCGGAACCTTACACACAAGAAGAACCCGGCGAAGCATCTTTTCGCTGGCTGATCAAAAAAGATGAAATTCCCGGATTGCAGGTGGGCCTCGTCGAACTGCACGGGCCGATTCATAAGACGCCCGCCAGCCACGACGAATTCCACCAGGCGTATTTGATTCAATCTGGCCAGGGAACGATTCACGTGGGTGACAAGCGACATCGCGTCGACGGCCCGACGGTCGTGGTCATTCCAAAAAACACTCGTCACTCGGTGGAACTAGTGGCGGGCGAACAGCTGCGCTATATGTTTGTAAATCAGTATCGGACTTAATATGCATCAGGCGCTTTACAAGATCCTGCGTGACGCACCCTTTGTGCCAACAGCTTTTCCGACAAGCGTCGAGACGTTATGCGGCTACGCGCGCGCGTTGCATGACGAGCATTATCCCGCGATCGAGTTGCTGGCGCGTCCCCTCGACGAATTGCTGCGAGCATTTGAGCGGATTGCCGCACAACCCGAGCGAAAGTTGATTCGCTGGGGAATCGGGACCATCAAAACCGCTTCGGCTGCAAAACAGGCGTTGGGGCTGCGGCCCGATTTTCTGGTCTCACCCGCTTTCAGTCGTCGCGTGCTTGAGCTTTGCGCGAGCGCGGACATCCCGTACATTCCAGGGGTCCAAACCTTTCAAGACGTGCAGGACGTGCTGGATGCGTTCGACGAATTGCGACTGGAAATTCAAGTGCTGAAGCTCTGCCCGGTGTACGGCTTGACGATCGATTACGTGCAAGCTCTTTCCAGCTGTTTTCCCGGAATCGCGTTCTGCCCAACGGGTGAAGTGACACACGAAAACTATCTGCACTGGAAGAACATGCCCTCGGTCATTGCCCCGATGGGCAGCCGGCTGATCCCGCGCGAACTTCTTGAGTCACACGATTTTACCGCCGTCCGAAAGCGACTGCGTGACTACCGCGATCTCGCCAGGCACTGAGAGATTCCCTTACCGCGTAGTTCAACCGTATCAGCACGGTCCGATTGCCCGACGTGACCGACGGCACCAGCGACACGCTCATGGTCGGAGAAAACTCGTGGCTGGGCGGGTATAATGGGTAGTGGCTGGCCGGTAGAAGTAACGGTCAAGCGTTATCTTATTCAGCAAAGAACACCAAGCAGTATGCTCCGTCTCAAGTTCTCCCAAGCCGTCATAGTAGGTGGCCTTGCCTGGCTTTCGTTTGTTGATGTTACGGCAGCGGAATCGACCGTTGACTTCGCGCGCGACATTCGCCCCATTCTTTCCGACAACTGTTACGCCTGTCATGGTCCCGACGAACAAGCGCGGCAGGCGGAACTGCGGCTCGATCGGCAAGAGGACCTGACGGCCGAAATCAACGGGCATCGGGTCGTGTCACCTGGCGAGCCGCAGCAAAGCGAACTTTTCAGGCGCATTTCCTCAAGTGACGACGAACGGATGCCGCCGGCTGAGACCGGTCGGAGTGTGAACGCCGACCAGATCGCGTTGATCCGCCGCTGGATCGAGCAGGGCGCCAAGTGGCAACCCCATTGGTCTTTCACGCCACCCCAGCGGTCCGAATTGCCGAAAATCAAACTCACCCAATGGCCGCGTAACGCAATCGACTATTTTGTGTTGGCGCGATTGGAACAAGACGGATTGGCTCCATCGTCCGAAGCCGACAAGTCCACACTCCTGCGCCGCGTGACATTGGATCTGACCGGGCTGCCACCGAAGCCCGAAGAAGTCGACGCGTTTTTGGCCGACAGTGCCGCCGATGCGTATGAACGAGTCGTCGATCGGCTTCTGGCATCACCGCGATACGGCGAGCGAATGGCTCTGGACTGGCTCGATGCCGCCCGGTTCGCCGACTCCGATGGTTATCAGGGAGACGGCCATCGCACCATGTGGCCTTGGCGAGATTGGGTCATCCGCGCGCTAAACGCGAACATGCCGTTCAACCAGTTCACGCTCGAGCAACTCGCCGGCGACCTGCTGCCAGGCAGCACTTCGGACCAAAGAATCGCCACAGGATTCCATCGCAACCACCGTCACAATGACGAAGATGGGATCATTCCTGAGGAGTTTCTCGTTGAGTACGTCGCCGATCGTACGGAGACAACGGCGACCGTCTGGTTGGGACTGACCGTCGGCTGTGCGCGTTGCCACGATCACAAGTACGACCCCATCACGCAGCGCGAGTATTATCAGTTGTTCGCGTACTTCAATAACATTGCTGAAAAGGGCCGCGCCCATGGAAACGCGGCACCGATCGTTCAGCTTGCTTCGCAGCAGCAGAAAGAGCAGTTGACGAGCCTCGACCGCCAGATTGAGAACTGCCGATCGCGACTGGCCGCCAACCCAGCGGACGCCGCACCCAAAACCGAAATGGAACAGTTGGAAAAGCAACGCAAGGAGCTTGAAAACAGCATTCCCACGACGATGGTGCTACAAGAGCTTTCGGAACCCCGCCAAACGCATTTGTTGAAGCGCGGCGTGTACGATCAGCCTGGCGACGCAGTAGCGCCGGCCGTACCCGCTGTTTTATCGCCGTCGCCAACGGACGCCCCGGTCAATCGGCTGGGATTGGCAAAATGGCTGATCGATCCGGCACATCCCCTGACGGCACGCGTAACCGTGAATCGCTACTGGCAGTTATTTTTCGGTCAGGGATTGGTGCGAACCCCCGACGATTTTGGCTCGCAGGGAGAACGCCCCACGCACCCGGAGTTGCTCGATTGGTTGGCCGTCGAATTCATGCAAAGTGATTGGAACGTCAAAGCCATGCATCGATTGATCGTCACGAGCGCCACCTATCGGCAGTCGTCACCGTGCAGTCCGCAATTGCTCGAGAAAGACCCCGAGAACCGTCTTCTGGCGCGAGCGCCGCGGCTGCGGCTGTCGGCCCAGGCGATTCGCGATCAGGCGCTGGCCGCTAGTGGCCTGCTGGTGGAGCAGATCGGCGGTCCTTCGGTGATGCCGTATCAGCCGGCAGGCATCTGGGAAGATGTCGCCTCCACGAGTTCCGGCTACCAGGTGGCGGAAGGGCGTGATCTGTACCGCCGCAGCCTGTACACTTTTTGGAAGCGCACGGTCACGCCGCCGGCGATGGCCGTGTTCGACGCATCGAGCCGCGAAACTTGCACGGTGCGGCAACGTCGAACGAACACTCCGCTGCAGGCGCTGGTGCTGATGAACGACGTTACGTACGTCGAGGCGGCGCGACGATTGGCCGAGCGCGTGATGCAAGAATCGCCGGAATCACCCGATCGCCAACTGCCCCACATGTTCCGATTGGTCTTGGGGAGGCAGCCGGCGCCTGACGAGGCGGCTCTGTTGAAAAAAGCCTGGAACGAGTACCGAACGCGATTTGCAAATTGTCCAGACGAGGCTCGGAAGCTTGTGGCGGCGGGTAAATCACCGCACGACCCGAAATTCGATGCCATGAATTTGGCGGCGCACATGGTAATCGCCAGCACGATTCTGAACCTGGATGAAACGATTACACGTGAGTGAAATATGGATCCCCAGCTAGAACTTTCGCAGTGCATCACGCGACGCCAGTTGCTTGGACGAGCAGCGACCGGCATCGGCACGGCGGCGTTGGCTACGCTGCTGAACCCGAAGACTGCCAATGCCGCGAGTGAGCCGGGGCTGGGATTCTCTCACGTCGCTCCCAAGGCGAAGCGTGTGATCTACCTGTTCCAATCGGGCGGGCCCTCGCAGATGGAGCTATTCGATTACAAGCCTCGGCTCAAAGAGTGGCACGGACAAGAGTTGCCCGGCTCGGTGCGGATGAACCAGCGGTTAACGGGCATGACAGCCGGTCAGACGAAGTTTCCTGTCGCCGCACAACGCGTGAAGTTTGCCCAGCATGGTCAGTGCGGCGCTTGGGTCAGCGAACTATTGCCGCACACGGCCAAAGTGGTAGACGACCTCTGCTTCATCAAGTCACTTCAAACCGAGGCCATCAACCATGATCCGGCGATCACGTTCTTTGTCACCGGTGCGGAGCAAGCCGGCCGCCCAAGCCTGGGTGCCTGGCTCTCGTATGGTCTGGGCAGCGAGAACCACGACTTGCCGGGCTTTGTCGTAATGATCTCGCTCGGCACAGGCCGTCCCAACGATCAGCCGCTCTACGATCGCCTGTGGGGCAGCGGATTTCTGCCGACACAGCACCAGGGAGTCAAGTTTCGCGGCAACGGCGATCCGGTGTTGTACTTGACCAATCCCGGCGGCGTCGATGATTCGTTGCGGCGAAGAATGCTCGACGACGTGGTTCAACTCAATCAACTGCGGCTGCAAACGCAAGCCGACCCGGAGATTGCCACGCGAATCGCTCAGTACGAGCTGGCGTATCGAATGCAGACCTCGGTGCCGGAGCTGACGAACGTTTCCAACGAGCCCGATCACATTTTTGAAATGTATGGTCCCAACTCGCGTGTGCGGGGAACGTATGCTGCTAACTGTCTCTTGGCGCGGCGGCTGGCCGAGCGAGGCGTGCGATTCATTCAGTTGTTCCATCGGGGCTGGGACCAGCACTATGATTTGCCGAAACAACTTCAAGGCCAGTGCAATGATACCGATCAAGCATCGGCCGCGCTGATCCAAGACCTCAAGCAGCGCGGCATGTTAGACGACACGCTGGTCGTGTGGACCGGAGAATTCGGTCGCACCGTCTATTGCCAGGGAGAATTGAAGCCAGACAATTTCGGCCGCGATCATCACCCACGCTGCTTCACGGTTTGGCTGGCCGGTGCCGGCGTCAAGCCCGGGATGACGTTGGGCGCGACGGACGACTATTCCTATAATATCACCGAGCGTCCAGTTCATGTTCATGATCTGAACGCCACCCTGCTGTATTTACTGGGCATCGATCACACGAAGCTGACGTATTTCTTCCAGGGTCGACGCTTCCGGCTGACCGATGTACACGGCAAGGTCGTTGAAGAAATTCTTACCTAAGGATCCCGCCATGAACCAAACCAATCGACGCGAGTTTCTGTCTTCCGGCGCTAAAGCCGGTTTAGGAGTTGTCGCGGGTGCATCCGTGCTGCATTCCGTCGTACGGCGCACCTCGGCGGCTTCCCCCAACGAAAAAATTGTGCTGGGCATGATCGGCTGCGGCGGCCGCATGGGTGGATTGGTGGCCGGATTTCTGGAGCGGGGGGATTGTGAGATCGCCTGGCTGGCCGACTGCAACGCGAATAAGTTCCCACCGTTCGTCTCGCAGGTAGAAGCCAGCGGACAGAAAGCGCCGCAAACGACTGATGACTTCCGCCGCATTTTGGACGACAAAGCGGTCGACGCCATCATTGTCGCCACGCCCGATCACTGGCACGCCATTCCCACCGTTTGGGGTTGCCAGGCCGGCAAACACGTTTACGTGGAAAAGCCCGCGAGTCACTCCCCCTGGGAAGGGCGCAAGATGGTGGAAGCCGCCCGCAAATACAACCGCGTGGTGCAGTTGGGCACGCAGGGTCGCAGCGCGCCGTACTTGATCAAAGCTCGGAAATACATAAGGGACGGCAAGCTCGGCAAGATTGATTACGTGCGCGTGTTCAACCAGAAAAGTTGGCCAGGCGAAAAGGCCGTTCCCGACAGTGAACCGCCCCAAGGGCTGGATTACGCTAAATGGCTCGGCCCGGCGCCGCTGGCCCCCTACAACGCCAACCATCATTTGCGTTGGAATCATTTCTGGCAATTCTCGGGCGGTGACATCATCAACGACGGCGTACACCAAATGGACATCGCCCGGTGGCTGATCGACAAGGATTATCCGAAGACCGTGTTTTGCAATGGCGGCCGCTACACGCAGCCTTGCGCGTTCGATTCGCCCGATACGCAAGTTGCCCTCTTCGACTACGGTGACATGCTGATGAGTTTTGAGCTCACGCTCAACACTCCTTACATGCTGAAGATCGATCCCGAGGTGCGCGACGGCGACCTGTTCCCTTATTGGCTGCAATGCGCTACGCGGATCGAGATATACGGCAGCGAAGGGTTGCTGATGGTCGGGCGGCACGGCGGCGGTTGGCAGGTTTTTGCCCGGCCGCACCAGCGTCAACCGGTGGTGGCCGCGCAAGAGTTCGGCCGATTTCCTGATAAAGTTCACAAGGAGGATTTTGTGGACGCGATCCGCAACAATCGGCGTCCCAACGCCGACATCGAAGAAGGACACCGCAGCACGCTGTTGTGCCAACTGGCCAACATCAGCCTGCGGTTGGGCAGCGTGAAGCTCGACTTCGACCCGAAGTCCGAGACCTGCCGCGGCAACGAACAGGCCAATGCAATGTTGAAGCGTGAATATCGCGAACCGTGGATCATCCGCGACAATGT
The DNA here is from genome assembly GCA_005773095.1 of Planctomycetaceae bacterium. Classification (GTDB taxonomy): domain Bacteria; phylum Planctomycetota; class Planctomycetia; order Pirellulales; family PALSA-1355; genus SXHT01. The sequence continues at coordinate 48 of SXHT01000247.1, read as the reverse complement.
ATGACTGGGCCAGGCGTGAGGTACGACTCGATGATTCAGCGTCTGGAT
>SXHT01000246.1 GCA_005773095.1 Planctomycetaceae bacterium | reverse complement strand
CGGCGTACAATGGCCGCGGACGGATGGTTTCCGCTGTTTCGGCATAGCGGTTGACGTAGCAAGCCACGGCGGTTGAAACACCCGCCACTTCCGTACCGGCCCGTTCGGCGATCGGCCATTGTCGTGCGACGGCACATGCTGCGTCGCCTGCGAGTTGAGCCAGTCGCTGGTGCGCTGCCACTAACACGTCTCGGTAGTCATTGCCTGGCGGAAGTTCAAACGAGAGCGCGGCGGCCAGCGAATCAACGCGCTGCTGCACTTGCGCCACCAGTTGTTCCAACGAATGGTGCGAAAGTCGCAGCGACTCGAAACCCGTAGGATGGCTCCCCACGTCGCCTCGGTCGCGAACCAATTCCTGTAAACGATCGTGCCGATCATCGACAACCAGATCGGCCACCAGACCGGCCAGGTATACCGCAGCGGGCAGCCACAGTTCCGGCCGTTCGAGCATCGCGATTCGCTCCGGCTTTGACGAGAGTCGGGCCGCGCAGCAAAGCGATTCCGGCAAGTTCCAGTGGCTGAGCACTTCGGCCGACAGATCGGCATGGTCGAAGCCAAGTGAGGCGTGCTCGAGGCGATAGAGATCGTCGTGCGATTTAACCGCGGCCGACAGCAGCTTGGTATAAGGTTCCGCCAGCTCGTTCAGCAACACAAACTTGCCCAGCTCCGCGAGCAACGAGGCCGTAAATGCTTCATCGCCGGCAACATGCCACACCGTCTCGCACAACTCACGAGCGGCGACAGCGCGGGTCAGTGTGTGCCGCCAGGCATGCTGCATGGCCTCGCTCGTCTTGCCGCGGAAGATCGCCTCCGACAAACTGAAGCCGAGGACCAGTAGCTTGAGCGACTTCATGCCCAACAGGGCGAGCGCTTGATTCAGGTCGGTTACGTCTCGGCCCAGCCCGAACAATGAACTATTGACGACGCGCAGAATCTTGCCCACCAGTGCCGGATCAATCTCGATGCACTGCTTTAGCTTGCGGCAATCGACGCGCGGATGGTCGGTCAGTTCCAGCACCTCAAGCGCCACGACCGGCAGCGTATAGATCTGCCGCGTACGGTTGACGAAGAACGAAAGCGTATTGAGTGTGGCGGGCATGGGGCTGAGGCAGGCCGTGGGTGAGGAAGCAGATTTCCCCAAGAAATGTAGCTCAAGGTGCGGGAGCACGCCCCGCCAAGAGCGGCCTGCCGTGACGATTCTAGCGGTTCTTCCAGTCAATACCGCTGAGCGATGCCAATGCCAGGGCCAGCGAATGCGTGCCGTCGCGGCCGTGACCCTGCGCGGCCAAAGCCCAGTAAAGCTGCTGGGCGAGCGCCAGGCCGGGCAGAGCCAACCCCATGCGTTTGGCTTCCGCCAGCGCGATGCCCATGTCCTTGATGAAATGCTCGACGTAAAAGCCCGGCTCAAATTGGTTGGCGAGAATCCGCGGCGCGTAAATCTCGAGCGACTTGCTGCCGGCGGCGCCGGATGCGACCGATTCCAGCACGCGATTCAAGTCCAGTCCGGCTCGGTAGGCGTAGAGCAGCCCTTCGCAGACCGCAATCATGTTCGCGGCAATCAACACCTGGTTGACCATTTTCGTGTGCTGGCCAGCTCCCGGGCCTCCTTGCCGCACGATCGTCTTGCCCATGGTCCGAAAGAGGGGCATCAGGCGAACAACAACTTCCTCATCTCCTCCGATCATGATCGAAAGCCGGGCCTCGCGCGCACCCACGTCGCCGCCCGACACGGGAGCATCAACGCTATGGACGCCTTTCCCCCTCGCGGCCTCGTAAATTTCGATCGCCAGCGACGGCTCGCTGGTCGTCATATCCACCAGGATTCCGCCGGGCTTGCTGCCCGAGAGAGCGCCATCGGGCCCAAGAAGTACGCTTCGCACATCGGCCGGATAGCCGACTATGCTGAAGAGCACGTCGGATTGCTCGGCCACCTGGCGAGGCGTATCGGCCCAGGCGGCGCCTTGAGCGCACAGTGGCTCGGCCTTCTTGCGGTTGCGATTGGTGACGGTTGTCTTGTAGCCGGCGGCGATCAGATGGCCGCACATACTTGCGCCCATCACTCCCGTGCCGATCCAGCCAATGCGAGTTTCAGGCATAGTGCAATAGTAGTTGTCAGGGATCAGCGCTATTGTTGGTCACCAGCGGTGTTCCGGTCGTGAAAAAATTTCGCTGAGCACGATCGCTTGCTTGAGGTTTTGCGGGTCTGCCAACAGCGACGCCAGTGAAACCACGGCCGCCGCCGCTTCTGTTCTTGACGGTCCTCCAGCAGCCGGGAACGCCGCGGCCGCCGTGGACGTATCGGCCAGATGTCCAAGCTTGTGTTCGAACATCTGCTTGCGGTGGGCCTCGCGTTCGGCATCATTCTTGGAGACATCGTCCACCAGATGGGCTGCGCGCTCGGCAAACTCGCGTGTGTCAAGATGCTGTTCAACGTGATCCGCCACCGAGCGGCCAACGGTAACCTCAAAATCCTGGTCCCTGGTCGATGTTTGCACCAGACGCCGCGCGGGCTTGGAGGATCGCGGTGGCACCTCCGCAGGGACCACCTTCGGAGTTTGCTTGCGACGGCCTTTCTCTTGCTGCTTTTGTTTCGCCCGCATGAGGAACTTTTCGATCTCACCGACGAGCGGCTGCTGGGTGACCCGCCGATCTGCGCCAGGCAGGTCGGGTTGGGGGGGTGGGATCGGCGGGCGTTGCGGCCGGGCTTTGGCCTTGGCTTTCTCGCCGACGAGATGGTTAAACACCCAGATCAGAATAAACAGGATGACAAAAACGACTTTCAGCCATTGCAGGTCTCCGAACAGCAGCAAGGGATGGGCGAGCATTTTTTTAAGAGGGCCAGAAGGATTCGTTCACGGGCCGGGGACTGGCTCATTGTCCCGGCGAAATCACGAAAGCTGTGTCGTCCTGTTGGGTGCCTGCCCAACCATTCTCCCGGGAAAATGTGCCTGTCCCTCTCTTTGCCCCTTCCCCGCCGAGGGGAGAGGAAGAAAGGCGCCAGCTATTTACCCACCGGTACTCCGGCGATGCTGCGGCGCATGTCGGTGTCTGCCTGCACATTTCGAAGTCGGTAGTAGTCCATAATACCAAGTTTGCCGTCGCGGAATGCCTGGGCAATTGCTTTGGGCACCTGGGCTTCGGCCTCCACGACTTTGGCGCGACTCTCCTCGATGCCGGCGATCATTTCCTGCTCTTGAGCCACCGCCATCGCTCGGCGACCCTCGGCGTTCGCGCGGGCAACTCTCGTATCCGCTTCCGCCTGATCGGCCTGCAATCGTGCGCCCACATTATCACCAACGTCAATATCGGCGATGTCGATCGAGACAATCTCAAACGCGGTTTGCGAATCGAGCCGCCGCGCCAGCACCGCTTTGCTGATGCGATCGGGATTCTCCAGAACCTCCAAATGCGTTCCCGATGAGCCAATGGCGCTCACAATGCCTTCGCCAACACGGGCAATGATTGTTTCTTCCGTGGCGCCGCCAATCAACTGGTGGATGTTGGCGCGGACCGTGACGCGCGCCTTGACTTTCAATTGAATGCCATTCTTGGCCACCGCCTCAAGCGTTTCACGGCCGGAGTTGCGGCCCGGGCAGTCGATGACCTTGGGATACACGCTGGTCTGCACGGCCTCCAGGGCGTTGCGGCCGGCCAGGTCGATGGCCGTGGCAAGCTTGAAATTCAGGTCGACAATCTTGGCCTTTTGTGCGGCAATGATGGCCCGGATTACCAGCGGCACGTTGCCACCGGCCAGATAGTGAGCTTCCAGCGCCTTGCTCGTGATGCCCGAGTCATCTGTAAGCCCCGCTTGCACGGCCATGATCTTGCTGCGCACGATGACGGTGGGATTCACCTTGCGGAAGGTCATTCCCAGCAGATCGAGAATGCCGATCGAGGCCCCGGTCGTGATCGATTGTATCCACAAGCGAAAATACCGCGCGCAGACCGCAAACAGAATCATCAACGCCACGAGAATGACGAAGATGACGGTTACAACGAAAACCTGAGAGGTGGAAGCTTGTGAGAAGAGGAACTGAGTCATGGCGGCAAAAGCCTGATTACGTGGCGAGGATGCTGCCGGCAATTCTCAATCGGCACGTGCCCGATGTCAAGCAAGGGGTTCGTCTTCCAGCCCCAGCCACTCAATCGGCTGGCTCAACAGGTCGTTCGGCTCTCGATTTACTGCTTCCGTGCGTGTCAGCTGCTCGTCCGTCGGGCTGACCACGACGCGATTGCCGTGGACTTCGATCACCCGCACGTGCTGGCCCGGTTCGATCGCCACGCCTTCGCTCACGGCATCAACCGTCAGGCCTTCCACCGAAACAGCGCCGCTGGGAAGCATCATTGACTTCGCAATGCCTACCTTGCCAACCAGGCGGCGCAACATGCGACGCTGCGGCGAGTCGGGCAACACTTCCTGCTCGGTCGGGATTTCCAGGAGCACACGCTTTCCCATTGGTGTGTGCGGCCAATATCGGAATCCCGCCGCCAAGACGGCAGGCACCGCGAACGCAGTGATCAACACAAAAACTAAGCCCACCTCAAGACCGCGGTTGTAAAATGCGGTGGCAACCGCCGCCAGCACCGTCGTCACCGCCAAAAAACCCAGCACGCCACCCGAGGGAACAAACACCTCGGCCACCACCAGCAGCAAGCCCGCGATGAGCAACACGACTGACCAGAAAAGCGGATCCATAGGCAGACAAATCCATCATCCGCAACTCGAAATTCGAAACAGGCACGAAATTCACATGACGAAATTCGAAACCACGTCAGGTTCGATGCGTTTTGTTGTTCTTACTTTGATTTTGAATCGCGGATTTATCCCGCTGATTTTACCACAACGCGGTTGCCATGCACGGCCGTGACAATAACCGCCAGCCCGCGCTCGATGACTTCACCTTCGGTCGTAACATCGACTAACTGGAGATCGAAACGGGCCTTGCCGCTGGGAATCAACTGTGTCGTGGCCAGGCCCACTTTGCCCACCAGGTGGCGGAAGTCGACCAGCGCTTCGCGCTGCGAAAGGGTCTCGCGCTCTTCGCCCGACGGTGGCTCGAGCAACATGCTGCTGATCCACGCAGTGCGGGGTAAGTAACGGCGCATCACCGCCACGGTCGCGATCAACCCCGCGATCACAACCAGCAGAGACAACAGCGAGCCTTGCAGTTGATCCCACTGGTAATCGTTATGGGGCAGCACGAAAGTCTGGCTGGCGAGGATCAACGACGAGAGAATCAACAGACCTCCACCGAGCCCGAAGACTGCCACGCCGGGAAGGACGAAGATTTCGATCAACACGCAGCCGACGCCCCCCGCAAACAAGAATACCTCCAGCCAACCAGCCGTGCCTTCAAAGAACCGATTCCAGAAGAAAAGCAGAAAACACACACTGGAGATAAAGCCGCCCAGTCCGATGCCCGGTGCCTGAATCTCGGCGTATAAGGCCGCCATCCCCAGCAGCAACAGCAACCAGCCGACGGGGGGAGAGGCCAGCTTGTCGATCAGATAATCGGCCCAGCCAGGCTCAATCAACTTGGGGTCCGCATCCAGTCCATAGAGCTGCTTGAACACGCGAAAGTCGCTGGCCAGATGGCGGACGAGGCCAATTCCCTGGGCATTGGCCCCGCGCAGCCTGAGCGGTCCGCGGCCACCCGTCAGTTCCTCGCCTTGCACCCATTCGCCCGAGTCGGGCAGCGATGCGACTTCCTCGGGAGCGTAATACGCCACGCGGCCATCGACTTTCCGCGTGTAGCGATGGATTTTCAGCTCCGGATTGATGAGCGCCGCCGCCAGTGACCAACCGCGCGATTTTTTCGCCGCCAGGTTTGCGCGAATCGAGTCGGTCACGAGCTCAATTTCTTCCTTGCCATCGAGATCGGCTGCGCCCGAGCCACCGATCACGCCCGTTTCCGACATCACAATTTGATCGCAGGCCAGCGCGATGAGTGCCGCGTCGCCGCGCGCTTCGTGAGGAATAAATGCCACGGTACGGACCTGGGCGGGGTCGAGTTCGGCGAGTCGATTCGCCAAATTGAGGCTGTCCTCCGGCGAGCCACCAGGGCTGTCGATCCAGACGCAAATGAAATTGGCGTCCCCCGCGCGAATCGTGTCGTCGATTCGCCGCTCCACCAGAGACACCTGGGCGCCGTTGATCGTGTTCTTGATTTTTACCAGCAATGGCGACCATTCCCCCCCTGCCGCGGGATCGTCTTCAAGCATCTGGGCCGGCAGCGAGAGCGCCTTGGCGAGGGAATCGCGATCGGCCGCCAGGTATTTGACAAACCCCAATTCGCGCCCTTCGCGCCCAGAGAACCTGCCCAACTCGCCAGCACGCTTGAGGACCGTTTCCGACTGGATCGTGTGCGTGCGCTTAAGTTCGGCCAATTCACCGCGGAGCAGGTATACGGGGCTGACTTCCGTCTCCACCTTAAGAACTTCGATCTCTTGGTCGACCATGCCGATTGCCACCTGCACCGGGATTGTGCGGCGCCGGTCGGCGATCTGTTTGTAGCCAGCCAGGACCGTAGGATCGGCGGCCTCCGACGAGCGTTCGTCGATGCCGGCCTCCCCCAGTTCCGCGTCGGCTGCCATCACAATCTCCTCGCAAGCCATCACCATCAATACTCCGTGCCCCTTGATGGCGCGCGGCACGTAAGCGACGGTCTTCACGGTGGCTAACTCACGGCTGGAAAGGTAGCGGGCAAGCGCCAGCGCCCGACCGAAATCGGTGCCCTCGCCAAACTGGCCCTTGGCGGGGGCGAACTCGAGCACGAGCACCGGGCGAACCTCCGCCTGGGGAAGCTCCGCCAGAGCTCGCTGGATGGCCTTTTTAACGTGAGAATCGGTACGCTCATTTTCGGCGATCGGCAGCGGTACGCGAACGAGCCGTCCCAACGGCTTTGCGGTCTCCGCGGCCGGCTGTTCTTGGGCAAGCGCAAATACCCCGGGCCCGATCCACAAGGCGGGAAAAGCTGTCAGCAAGAAACGAACGCACGATAATGGGGATGACGGCGCCATGCTGAAGTTCACTCCCTTGGCTGCGATCCAACACGGCACCGCGATGACCGCGTGAATATCCCGTCTCGCTCGGCCGAAGGGCGACTGTCCTTTGGCTGTAAGTGCATACCCTGGTTAATCTTGAGAGCGTCCGAGCCTCTGTGATTATAGCGCCGGGACGGGGCCTGTCAAATTATGTCGGACGACTGAGTACCCAACTCGCGCCGCGGAACGGACTTGCTGCGTAACCGTTCACGGGCAAAGCGACGGGGACAAGGCACATTTTCCCAGGAGCCACGTTGGACAACCATCCAATAGGGCAACGCACCTCTCTCGAATTCCCAAGGAAAATTGAGCGATCCGTGGCGCGGCAGGCTACCGCACCGCACCAGATTTCGGTCGCGCTGCTTGCTTGAGGGCCGCCGCAGGCGGTGTCTGGGCCGATGGCGGACTGATCGGATTGACCACCTTTTTCCAACCCAACGGCGTTCGCGGTGGCAAGAAATAGCCGTTGAGAATATCGCCAATCTTGTCGTTGATCTTGCGTTCCTCAAACAGGTAGGCCGTGCGATCCTTGCCGTTGGGCGTGTAGACCTGCATTCCCGTGGGAAGAAAGTCTTTCTCGCCGAGAATGACCTCCACGCGCTGAAAGTTGGCGGCTTGTTGGGCATGCTTGGGCCAGGCTTCGAGCCAGACTTGTCTGCCGACTTCCGCCTGCGGCGTCGTCTCTCGAATCCAGTACCGCTGCCGCAACGTTTCCGCCTTGGCCCCGAAGAGAAACGGCAACGGCCCATCCGTGATCGCCTTGCCGCGCATCTCGGGGGGAAGCTCGGTGATCTCCAGCGTTTTTGTCTTGGGCTGGAATTGATAAATCGCCTTGCCGTCGCAGACCCAATGCTCCAAACCTGCCGTGGATTCGGTGTACTTGCCGGTGGCGGAATCGAATGACCTCATGTCGTTTTCCTTGAACGTGCCGTTGTCGGGCGCCCGGTACACGATTTCGCCGTGCCGTTCCGACATCAGGAAGCCATTCTTTTTCGGCCCGAAGGTGAAATCGTAGTCCCAGCGAGTGAACTGGCAGCGGAACAGTTTGACTTTGTCGCTCTCGCGTTCCCAGACCGCGAGCAGTTGGTTCATCCGCTGCTGTTCTTGCGGGTTGAGCTGAAAGGGCGCCTTGGGCGCTTGTGGCAGCACGGGCGCTGGTGATCGCGGTTGGGGAGCGCTCCGACGAATCACGGGCTCCTGCGATTGGGCCAGCACCAGCCCGGCAGTCAGAATGAAAGTCAGCGACAATACCGCACGCAACGACAGCGATTTCGACATGGCACCCGCCCTTGATGGCGAAACTTGGGTAAAACGGGGCGGAATCTTAGCAAGCCGCCTCGATTTGCCCTAGATCGGTTTTGGCCGACGGAAATTGGCGGGCAACAGGTCGAAACGGACGCTGGCGGGGTGGTTGAAGGGGCAGCCCGCGTCGGTTCTTTCGGGTTTGACGAGGGTAGCTCGCCGGAATGCACAACGCGCCAGCCAACGGGCGGTTTTGGCCGAAAATCGACGTCCGCGACCGCCGCAGCCTGATTGACGCGATAATCTTCCAGCAAGTACGCCGTGCGGTCTTTGCCATTGGGCAGCGTGATCTGCATGGCGATCGGCACGTAGGTGGGAAGCGTGAGAATGACTTCATATCGTTGAACGCTGGCGGCGTCGGCGGATTCTCTCGGCCATGCCTCCAGCCAGATCTGCTTGCCGACATGTTCAGCAGGCGTCGACTCTCGCAACGAGTACCGTTTCGTTAGGGCTTTCGCTTCGATGGGAAATAGAAATGGCATGGGTGCATCGCGTGTGGCACGGCCGATCCATTGCTTGGGGAGCGGAATAACGTCCACAGTCTTCACCCTGGGATGCAACCAATAGAGAGCTTTTCCGTCGCAGCAGAAATGGTCAAGACTTTCGCGAGATGCGTCGTACTTGCCCGTTGCCGAATTCAACATCTTTATCTCGTCCTCTCGAAACAAGCCGCTGTCCGGAGCACGAAATTTCAATACGCCATTCCGCTCGCACATGAGGTAATCGTGTTTCTTCGGACCAAACGTAACGTCGTAGTCCCAGCGAATGAATCGACACGAGAACGAATTGGTTTTCGCACCGGCCTGCTCCCACCGCATGAGGATCCTGTCGATACGCCGCTGTTCACCGCGGGTCCACTTGAACGGCAGAGGAGGAGCATCAGATTTCCCATGTAGCCATTCCAGATAGGCCTGCCAGATCGGCGGGCCAAATGGCTGGGCTTGAATCTGGGGCGGAACAAGCAGCGCGGCCCCAATCGCAAGCAGACAACCAATTCTCGGCATCGTGCTCGGTTCCGTGAGGCCGGCTAAACTGAAATGAAGGTCAAATGATACAAAACTCCCCCGGTTTGCCCCAGATCGGGTTTTGCAGCGGGACCGACGTGGCGTGGTAGAATTGTGAGTGGGGATTTACAATGGCTACGATGAACACAAATGAACAAGTAACGACGCTGGCCACACCGCATACTCGAGAAAGCGTGCTGGCCACACTAGCGGCACATCGCGACAAGCTCCGCGAGTTTGGCGTGCGCCGGCTCGCGCTCTTTGGCTCGGTCGTTCGCAATGAGGCTCGGGACGATAGCGATATCGATGTTCTGGTTGACTTGCAAGAGACCACGTTTCGCACCTTCATGGGGCTGAAGATCTTTCTGGAAGAACTTTTCGGCCGCGCGGTGGACTTGGTGATGTTTCGCAATCTGAAGTCACGGATTCGCGATAGAGTGCTGAAGGAAGCTGTTGATGTCGAAGGACTATAGGCTGTACTTTGACGATGTTCGGCAGTCCATCGCCAAGATCCGTCGATATACCGCGGGGTTAGACTTTGATCGCTTTACGGCGAGTGAGCTTGTCGTCGATGCCGTTGTCCGCAATCTGATGGTCATTGGCGAAGCGGTGAAGCGCATCCCGCGCGAGAAACTCGCGTCCCGCCCCGACATGCCGTGGAAAGAGATTGCCGGCATGCGTGACGTGGTGATTCACGCCTACGACAATGTCGATCTTCCTACAGTTTGGAACGTAATCCAACTCGAACTTGCCGCGCTCGACGAGTGTATTGAACAGTGGCTCAACGAGGCTGATGCCGCGGCCAGCGAATGAAAATGCCAAGTCGCTCAGCGCCAGGACCGGGAGGGTACCCCGCTGCCGGCTGCTGATTGCCGTCGGCTACCCCTCGTGTGGCTCTTCCAGATAAGTGTACCCTTGCAGGCCGTCCTCGTAGAATCGCAGGAAGCGGCCGGCTTCTTCGTAGCCGATGCGGCTTTCTCGGACGGCGATCTCCACGCTGGTGCGGAGTTGGCGCATCAGACTCTCGACGTTGAATTCCACGTAGTCCAGAACTTCACGCACCGTGTCCCCCTTGATCACGGTCTCAAGCACCACTTCGCCGTCGTGGTCCATCGTGACATGCACGGCGTTCGTGTCGCCGAACAGGTTGTGCATGT
>SXHT01000245.1 GCA_005773095.1 Planctomycetaceae bacterium | reverse complement strand
TGGTTCCCGGGAAAATGTGCCTGTCCCCCTCTCCTGGCCCGTGAACGATTACAGGAACTGTAAGCCCGCGACGGTACTGCCGGTCAGTGTGGACGCAAGAAAGGATGTCATGCCGCCCCGTTTTCTGTATTTCGATCTCGGAAACGTCTTACTGAATTTCTCTCACCGCCAGGCGGCCGAGCAAATGGCAGCCGTCTCGGGCGTCACGCCGGAGAAGGTCTGGCAAGTAGTCTTCGAAAGCGGCCTCGAACATCGCTTCGGTTCCGGCGCTTTGAATGACCGACAATACTACGAACAGTTCTGTGAAGGCGTCGGCGCGAAGCCCGACTACGATGCCCTGTTCCGCGCTAACAGCGAGATTTTTGAAGTCAACGCGCCCATCATTCCGCTGGTAGCACAGCTTCGCGCCGCGGGCAATCGGATGGGCATCTTGTCAAACGTCAGCGGTCCCCATTGGCATTACTGCTCGCAGGGCCGTTATGGGATCATCGGCAAGATGTTCGAAAAGTTCGTGCTCAGCTATGAGATCGGCGCCTGTAAGCCCGACGCACGGATCTACCACGCCGCGGCCGAAATGGCCGGCGTCGCGCCGGAGGAAATCTTCTTTACCGACGACATCCCCGCGCACATCGCCGCCGCTCAAGAGGCAGGCTGGGACGCCGTGCCGTACACAACGGTGCCGGCACTGGCCGACGCGCTGGGGAAACGAGGCGTTCGGTCCAATTACTGACTCTCCGCCGGCAGCCCGCTGATTACAAGTACATGTTGATGATGTTCTCGATCATCTCCTGACGGCCGCTGGAGACCGGCGCGGCGTCCCCTTGTTCGAGCATGTACTTTTCCAGCGTCTTGAAGTTGGCCTGGCCCCCTTCGATCTCCGCGCCTATGCCGCTGTCCCAACTGCGGTAGCGCTCTTGGAGCAACTTGCCGAGCGCACCGTCTTTGCGAATGGCGGCCGCGATCTTCAGGCCCCGGGCAAAAGCATCCATGCCGCCGATGTGGGCATGGAACAGATCGATCGGCTCAAAACTTTCGCGGCGCACCTTGGCGTCGAAGTTCAAGCCACCTGTGCTGAATCCACCGTACTTGAGCAGCGTATGCATGATCTGCGTCGTCAGATAAATATCGGTTGGGAACTGGTCGGTGTCCCAACCCAACAGCAGATCGCCGTAGTTGGCGTCAATCGACCCCAACATGCCTTGCATTGCCGCATACTCGATCTCATGATGCATCGAGTGGCCGGCCAGCGTGGCATGATTGGCCTCAATGTTCAACTTCACGTGCTTTTCCAGTCCGTAAGCGCGGAGGAAGTTGATGCAGGCCGCCGAGTCAGAATCGTATTGATGCTTGGTCGGTTCTTTGGGCTTGGGCTCGAAGTAGAACTGGCCGGTGAAACCGATCTCTCGGGCATAATCGACCGCCATCCGCATGAACACGGCAAGATGGTCGATCTCGCGTTTCATGTCCGTGTTCCAAAGGTTGAAGTAACCTTCACGTCCACCCCAGAACGTGTAACCCTGGCCCCCCAGCTCTTTTGTCACTTCAAGGGCCTTCTTCACCTGGGCGGCGGCGAATGCGAACGAATCCGCGTTTGGGCTGGTCGCCGCTCCGTGCATGTAGCGGCGATTGCTGAACAGGTTGGCCGTGCCCCAGAGCAACCTGATGTCCGTGCGCTGCTGCTCTTCCTTGAGCACCTTCACCACCGCGTCGAGATTGCGGTTCGACTCGGCCAGCGTCTTGCCTTCCGGGGAGACATCGCGATCGTGGAAGCAGTAATACGGCACACCCAGCTTTTCCATGAACTCGAAGCCCACACGCACGCGATTGCAGGCATTCTCGACCGAGTCCACCGCCGCTTCCCAGGGGCGGATCATCGTGCCTGGTCCGAACGGATCGCTGCCGGTGCCGCGCATCGTGTGCCAATAGGCGACGCTAAAACGAAAATGGTCCTTCATCTTCTTGCCTTCGACCACCGCGTCTTCGTCGTAGTGGTGGAAAGCCAGTGGATTCTTGCTGGTGGTGCCTTCGAACTGGATGCGGCTGACTTCAGGAAAACCGGCCATGGGGGCTCCTCGCGACTTCGTGGATGGGGGAAGCAATTCGGAACCAATATCGTGCCAGACGTTGGCTGTACCGGCAAGGAACAAATCCTCGAATCAGACTCGACCGAAGAAGTAGCCCGTTCGCACCGTAGTATAGGGTATGCGCCACGCGTACGCCGCCACTTTCCGGGTCCTGCTCCGAAGGGAGAAAAATTTAACGCGGCAGTCGATAACAATGCATTCATCGAGAGCCGATCCCGGCGTCCGCCCGGTGACGTACTGGGATCGGCTTTAGGTGAATTTGCGTAGCAGCCAATCGCCCAACGTGGGTGAAAGATCGGCAATCGCAAACAGCAGCCGGGCTTTCGCGGGTGTCACGATTTCGAGATCTCGACGCTCACACGATTTAAGTATCCGCCCGGCAAGCGCCTCCGGCTGCAGCCGCTCGAGTTGAACGCCAGCGCCAGCCTTGCGCGCTGAGTCGGGCAATTGCTCGCTGCCGGGGTAAACGCGCACTTCGTCGCGCGCGATCGGTCCCGGACAGACTAACAGCACGTGTAGCCCCTGCTCAGCGAGCTCCAGCCGCAACTGCTGCGAATACGCGGCGACCGCGAATTTGCTGGCCGCGTAGCCGCCCATGAACCGGGACGCGCTCTTTGCCGCCAACGAGCCGATGTTGACCACGTGTCCGCGCGATTGCAGCAGGTGAGGCAGGGCTGCCCGCGTGCAGGCCACCAGTGCGAAGAAGTTCAGCTCCATCAGGCGGCGAAAG
>SXHT01000244.1 GCA_005773095.1 Planctomycetaceae bacterium | reverse complement strand
CCTGCAATGCGTTGTTTGCTGAGGCCACAAACTCGGCCACCGTCATGCCGGCCCAGGATTGCACCAGGGCTGGCAGGTCGAACGGCGGTATTTCTGCTTCGGCAGAAGTCGGATCACCGCCTTCTTGCAGAGTTTGGGCTGGCAGTGTCCACCGGCCGAGAATGCCCAGAGCCAACCCCAGCGCGCAAACCACCATCGTCGTTTTCATGAGAAAGTCCTCCCAGGAGCGATAGAAGATCGCTTGAAGATTCCGGGTATCTTGAAGATTCCGGGTGTGTTGTCGATCCAGCGCCACTCCCCGTCCGCGACTGGCCATTGGACGAGAGCGGCCTTTGCGGAGAGCGGCAGCAAAGCCACCATGAAAACGATTTGAAGTACGCGGTTCATAGCGGACTCTTCCATGATAACTTGGACCGAACGTCTGCGAATGATAACCGCTACATTCGGGTGACAGCTCTCACCAGACTTATTGCGTTATCGTGCGATCGTTAATCGCCGTCAAACGTTTTGATCCCCAGTCCCAAAAATACTCCAGATTCTTGAAAATCTGCTCTCGGGTGGGAGACCCGGGAACGGCCCGTGTTGGGTAAGTGAAGTGGGCCGCGGGGTCCACGGGGTATTGGGGGGCGTGAGCTCCTTAACGTCCCAGCCGCTGTTTTTCGCTCTGGCGCCAGCGCTGCGTGTCAATCCAAGGACTACCATCTGCTCTGCAAGCGGCCTGATATTCGGACGCCGCAGGCCTTCGCTTGGGCGGTCGAATTGACTCCGTTACGAGCCGCGCTCCACATAAGTACCCCGCCGCACACGCATTGTAGAGCGCATCGAACCAGTGATTCTGCCGCCGCACACGCTCCCACTTTGTCACGACACCTTTCCCCGCCACGAACTCCTCGGTCTTGCGCTCCGCCGTCAGATGCTTGGCGAGAGAGAGGTGCTCATGGGGAACCGCCTGGTACAAACTCATCGCGCCCGGTTGTCCCACGGGCGTGTTCAGCCGCAGGTGAACCCAAGTCTTCCAGTGATCGGCGTCGACCTCCGCTAAAAACAGTTTCTCCGCCGGGAGCCAGTTGATATGAAACCCTTCGCCAATCAGCCTTACGATCGAACCGGTCTGGGTCGGCCGGTTGTACCATTGCCGGTGCTGTTGTGCCGCGCCCCGCCCGATCGCCGGCCGATAGCGCTTGCCTTCCTGGCGGCAGAAGGCATAGACCACTTCGGTCATGTATCCCGCGTCGATCCAGACCATATCGGGGATTTTCGGAGTCGCTACACCGCCGGACAACGTCCAGCCCTGCGCCACCTGGTCCCGAAACTGCTTGAGCGCCACAAAAATTGCCTGCTCGACCCCCAGGTCATCGCTGGCCACTTCGATGCGCCCATAATCGACGACATGCCCGGTGGCATTCTCGCCCCACGAGACCACCACCCAGTGCAGCAGATACTTGCCAATGTCCACCGCGGCAGTCAACCACTTCACGCCGGCCGGCACCTGGCCGCGAGGTAGTGCCGTAATGCGAGCTGTGATCTCGGCCACTTCGAGCGCCGTCTGTTCCCACTTCTGGGGCAAGATCGGCAAGGTCCAGACGAATTGCCGCATCTCACGCTCGGCGTTCTCTTCATCGGGAGATCGGCTGGCGCGCCATTCGTCTCCTCCCAGATCGCCCGCGGAAAGAAACAGGTTGTTGACGGCCGACCAGCGAAAGGCGAACGTGTCGGTGTCCGGTGGCTGGCCCACCACGTTCCCCTGCTCGTCAATGGACTGTCCCTCGTGCAGCAACCTACCCTCGGAATTGGCCAGGGTACGCTGATCGGAACTCCACACGTCCCCACA
This sequence comes from Planctomycetaceae bacterium, assembly GCA_005773095.1. Lineage (GTDB taxonomy): Bacteria > Planctomycetota > Planctomycetia > Pirellulales > PALSA-1355 > SXHT01. The sequence continues at coordinate 5,595 of SXHT01000244.1, read as the reverse complement.
ACTGGGACAGGCGAACGCGGCGGTGGCCCGCGCTGCCAACAGCGAGTCGGCTCCTTGCCAGCCTGTCAGATGCTCGCGTTCAGGAGCGATCCAGGCCCGGCACACAGGACACGGCAACACGATCCGGCTCTTGGTGCCATGCAGGTATTCTTGCCAAATGCGGCCCGCTTCGGTGCTCACCGTGCATTCCATATAGATCCGCTTGCTGCTGCCAAACGCACGCGTGCGGGCTTCAAGCTGGGTGACCTTATCGCTTTCCCGGCTCGAGGAGCCGGGACGGTCCATGCCATCGGTCTCGGTAATCACCACGACGCGTGAGGTAAACCCCGCCCGGCTCTTGTCGCTGCCACCGCCCGACATGAACTTGAGCGTGGCGCCATTGGTAAATTGGAACGACTCCACGCGGCCGCCCCGGCTGCCACCCCCGTGACTGGGCATCAGATCGCGATATCTGGACCGCTCGATCACCGGCAGCAGGTCTTCGCGCCACTTGTCGCCGGCCATGTCCATGTCCGGGAGCCCACAGATTACCGTCTCTCCCATTTCGAACAGGTGATAAAGCAATGGAATCACAAAGCAGGACAAGGTTTTACCCGATTGCGTGGGACCGGTGGCGACACAGCGCGACCAGCGCCCCGAGTCGATCTCCTGAAACCAGAGGGCCGTGTAGGGCTGTCGCGCAACGCGAAACCGCCTGCCGGCAAAGGGACCGCTGGGAATGATGATCTCCTGCTCGGCGAATTCGCGCATCGTGCGCAGCTTGCTCGGCCTGGCCTGGGCCAGAAACCAGCGCAGATCATGCTGGGCCCAGTTCATAAGCGAGCCTCGGAATCGTCCCCAAAAGTCTGATCGATTTCACGCTGGGCATCGTCCAGAGCGTCAAAAAGAATCTGGACTGCCGCAACTCCATGCTGCCGCTGGAGCGCATCCCCTGCACCCCGCACGATGGCCGCGATCCGACCGAGGGCTTCGCGCACCTGATCTCGGGGCAATAGCTGAGCTTCTCGTTCCAGCCGGTCCAGGCGAGCAAGCGCCGCCCGCTCTTCCCGGTAGCGTTCCAAAGCCGGGCTGCCGGTCCCCTGCATCAGGTCGTCATCCGCTTTATTCAGTTTGACGGCATTGTCGGACAGGAAATCATGCAGGCAGCGAACGACCTGGGAGAGATTGATTGAGGCGCCTCCGAACGGGATTCCATAACGGGCCGCCTGCTCGTGGAGGACCTTGGTCTGGCGACCTGACATCTGCCGCCAATGTTTCTGAGGAATGGCGGCGTAGTACTGCCATCTCAAACGTTCTTCTTTTTCCTTTTCATGGCGTTTAAGGGCGGCCCGCTCCGGCTTGGTGAGTTCGGCGCCATCCATGACCTTGCGGTACGCACGGGCCACAAGGTCCTTGTCGACCCGTGCCGCGGCGCTGGCGGGAGAACTCGGATTGGAGGGGCCCGGGGACATCTTACTTACTTACCCATATTCACCACGTTACGTGCAAAAAAGCCGGGCGCTTGGGACCCGCAGCCCGCCCAAGTCGCCCGGAAGTACCTATCGATTTCTACAGGCAAAAACGCTGGTTTTATTCTACTTCGGAAGCGCTTGATGTTCGTGCGCGCTTCAGGTAACTGTGGATATGTTCAATGTACGCATGAACATTAAACGCCTTTGATGAGGAGAGCACGATGACCACGAACCGAACCAAGAAGCCCGCCTTGCAAGCGGATGCCGCCTACGAAAACGCGCATCTGGTCGCGCGCGACTTGATGGGACGGGTTGACGAGTTGCTCCACGACATGCCCGCGCCGGGCGATGACGATCACCCGGTGCATTGGGGACACGTCGGCAGTATCGGCCACGTCAACAGCTTGCTCGACCAGATCGTCGCCTTCCTGGAAAACCGCGACTAACAAGCCGAAACGCGGCCGGCCAACGGTCGGCGCGTCGCGGCGGGTGGTTCCCGCCGCCTGAAGATGGCAGCCAACCCATCGCATCGAATGCATAGGAGACGAATCATGTCCGCCACGAAGTCCGCCAAGAAAAGTGCCAAGCCGCAAGCGCCCAAGGCGAAGGGCAAGACGAAGCCCGTCGCTAAGAAGGCTGAACCGAAGAGCGCCCCCAAGCCCAAGACCGATGAATGCGTGAAGGGAGGCCAGCATGTTTGGAAAGTGGAAGACGGCGATCGGTACTGCGAGAAGTGCTTTGAACCGGCCAGCAAGCCGAAGAAAACGAAGCTCGCCAGGGTGCCGCGAACGAACTCGGACGAGCAGGTGCAAGCCGCCGAGATCGAACCGGCACGGGTCGAGAACGAGACGGCGAAGCCGCCCAAGGCCAAGAAGGTCGCTGAACCGAAGGCCACCAAGAAGCTCAGCGCCATCGACGCGGCCGTCAAGGTGCTGGCGGAAACGGGCGAAGCGATGAACTGCGTTTCGCTGATCGAGGCGATGGCCACGAAGGGCTATTGGACCAGCCCCGGCGGCAAGACGCCCCACGCCACGCTCTACAGCGCGATCCTTCGCGAGGTCGGCACCAAGGGGAAGGAAGCCCGGTTCGTGAAGACCGAGCGCGGGAAGTTCGAGGCCAACGCGAAGGCCTAAACGCCACCACGTTCGCCACGAGGCCCGCTGGCGGGCCTCGTTGTCGTTGGCGGCCAACATTCCGCACGTGGCCCAGGGCCCGCCACGTCGCAACGTCGTGCGTCGTATCGCGAGGGATAGGTGACTGAACCAGTCGGCTATCGGCGGCGCGGAATTCTTTTCATCTTTCGCGCCGGGGCTATTGATGTTCTTTCGCCCGCATGGCTCATGTGTGTTAACGGGGATACGAACGCCAAACCAAACCAAGGAGAACCGACGATGGACGCGACCCAAACCAACGCCTACCTGCCCAACGGAACACGAGTGCTCAATATCAACGACGCGGAACCCGGTTCGATCGTCAACGGTTTTTCTTTCGACTCGGAACTCGGCTGGTACGAATACGAGGTCGAAACGAACTATGGCATCGAACGCTGGCTGCGAACCGACTTCGTGTTGATGGCCGAGATCGAGATCGACAACTAACCACAATATTTGGGAGGACGAACCATGCGAATAATTGAGATTCATGGGCAAGAACATCCCACGGTCGCCGACGCGATCGTGGAACTGAACTTCAGCGGAGACCGCGCGATCAGCCTCGGCGGAAGATTCTTCACGGTGACGCTCGCCGAATTGCATCGGCTGGAGACCGACGGGATCGTGCCGACCACCTGGCATACTCACGAACCGACCGGACGACTCATGAGCGTGCCCGGAAACCACTAATCCCCGGGAGAACAAACCATGACCACCTACTACGTCGCCACGCTGGCCCGCTACGTGCTCGTCGATGCCAACGACGAATCGCATGCCCGCGAACTTGGCCAGATCGCCTTGCACGAGCTGTACGCTGATCTCCGGGCCAAGCTGGGGCGCGAAGTCCCGATCAACATCCAGACCATTCGCCCGGCCACGGAAGACGAGATCCAGCTCTGGCAATGGCACCACGAGATGGTCGCCCGCGAGGAAGCGATGCGCAGCAAATAGCCCTTGGTTCTTCACGCAATAGACTCCTAAGCCCCGGAGACGGCCGGGGTTTTCTCGTTTGCGGAAACTCGCTCCGCCTTCCGACCCGTGAACTTCTCCCAGCGCTGGACGATTACATCGCAATACGGCATGTCGAGCTCCATCAGGTAGGCGTGCCGTCCGGTCTGCTCGGCGGCGATCAGAGTGCTGCCACTGCCGCCGAACAGGTCGAGCACGTTCTCACCGGCACGAGATGAGTACTGCATGGCTCGCGCGGCGAGTTCCACGGGCTTCTCGGTCAAATGAACCATCGACTGCGAGTTGACCTTCTTGACGTGCCACAGATCGGTGGCGTTGTTCGGACCGAAGTACTTGTGCCCCGCTCCCAGCCGCCAACCGTAGAAGCAGATTTCAAACGCGCCCATGAAGTCTTTGCGCGTGAGCACGGGATGCTGCTTGTCCCACACTACGCCTTGGCTGAAGTACAACTCGTGCTTCTTCAAGAACGGCGGGTAGTTGCCGAGGTTGGCGTACCCGCCCCAGATGTAAAAACCGCGACCCGGTTCCAGCACGCGGGCCATGTTGCCGAACCACGCATGGAGCATTTCGTCGAACGCTTTTTCGCTCACGAAGTCGTTGGCCAGCGGTCGATCCTTCGCCCGCATTTTCTTCTGCGTCGGTTTTGACTTCTCCGGGTGCCGCGCCAGGTCGAGCGCCTGGTGATGCTTCGGTCCTGCAAACGAGCTCAGACCAGCGGCGATGGCGTTGTTCGACCGGGGCTCGACCTTCACGTTGTACGGTGGGTCCGTGTTGACCAGATGAATCACCGCGCCGTCAAGCAGCCGATCGACATCCTCGGGCTTGCTGCTGTCGCCGCAGAGCAGGCGATGGTCACCGAGAATCCACAGGTCTCCCGGTTGGGTGATCGCTTCGTCCGGTGGCGCCGGCACCTCGTCGGGATCGCACAATCCCTCGCGCAAACCGGGGTCAAGCAACTCGGCCAAGTCGTCGGCGTCGAAGCCCAGCAGGCCGAGGTCGTAGTTGCATGCCTGGAGGTCGGCTAACTCGATCGGCAGCAGATCATAGTTCCAGTCGGACAGCTCGGCCGTCTTGTTGTCGGCGATGCGGTACGCCTTGATCTGATCGGGCGTCAGATCCTTGGCGACATGCACCGGCACCTTCTCCAGGCCCAGCTTCTGCGCGGCCTTGAAGCGCGTGTGCCCGCAGATGATGACCATTTGCTGGTCGCAAACAATCGGGACTCTCCAACCAAACTGCCTGATGGACTTTACGACAGCGTCGACAGCGTCATCATTGAGCCGCGGGTTGTTTTCATACGGAATCAATCGTTCCAAACCGATCAGTTCCACCTTCATGATGCTCTCCTCCTTGGGTCAAGCGGTTGGGGGTCGGGCCCCGAGAAAAAATCCGGCTGGCGCGGTTCGCGATGGCGCACTGCGACGCACGCGGCCAAGCGACGAGACCTCGTAGAGGTTTTCGAAGCCTGAGACTGGCAACCAACGTTCTTGCTCGACTACATCTTCGTTAACGCGCGGGTTGTTGGGGTACGGTTTGACCTGGGACAGCTTCCAAAGCTCGATTTTCATCGGAGCGCACCTCAAGCACGGGAAATGTGCTGGTGACTCCGAGAGGCGGAGTGCGGCCCCGGTCAATCCGGGGCGGCGGACAGGCGGACCAGAAACGCGCCCATCTCTGAAGAACCACCGCAATTATAGCAGATTCAATGAATTTCGACGTGAGGCTCGGGTTTGTTTCGGTGAAAACCTGCCCGGAATTTGTTTCCAGCGGCTAGCCAAGAAATCGGAATTCCGATAGCATAGACCTTGTCGGAGGGAACATGAACGTCGCAAAACACCTGCGAAGCATAGTCGCCCGCGATAGGTCCATTGCATTTGTGGCGCGCGAAACGGGGATTCCTCAGGCGACGCTTCAGGAGTTCGTCGCGGGCCGGAAAGATGGAACGATCCCAGACATCAGATTGAGCGCTGTCCAAAAGCTTCTGGATTACTACGGGTTGGGCGATGACCAACGATTTCTTTCTG
>SXHT01000243.1 GCA_005773095.1 Planctomycetaceae bacterium | reverse complement strand
TGGGCAAGCGGCGAGAATGGGAGTCGCCCGTAGGCAAAGCGCCCCAGGCAACGAATTTCAATCGTGGCGAGCAAAAACGCGACATGCACCGGCCGGAAACGCTCCGGCGGTGCATGGCGATCGAGGAGGAGTGTTGGACTCCCGGCGTTAGCCGGTAGTTTGTGACGCCTTCCGGCGAATGCCGGTGCTGCCGCGGCTACCGCGCAGCCAGGTACACGCTCAGCGGCGATGCGGCGCGAACCAGCCGGGAACCTCTCGGGTTGTAGGCGGGACAGCTATCCAGTGCCTTGGTCTTGCCGCCGGCAAAGATCGAGGCTGCCTTCACCGCCGTGCGGCGATGCAACGTGGGTGCGGCAACCGCCACGCTCGTCGCGACCGAGTCGATCTGGGTCAACCCATGCTTCGCCGGCCTGCCCTCGAGTTCCTTTCGCAGCACGGTGACAGTGCGCGGGGCATCGACACCCACGCGCACCGCGCCCCCTTTGACGCGGAGGATGGTAATGGTGATGTTGTCACCAATCTGAATTTGTTCGTGCGATTTGCGAGTCAGAACTAACATGGCACACTCCTTTGCTCTGTCCGAGAGACTGTTGTGACGTGAGAAGATGGGTGAAGTGGATTGCCGAACCGTCGCCGGCCGCGCCGGCACTTCAGAAGCGAAGGACGTGCCAATGGTCGCGTGGAAACTAGCGGCGGGATGTAAGATCAATTCCACCACGCGGTTGCAATTTTTTCTGCCGAGAAACGACGTCGTGTGGTGTACAGATTTACAAGAAGTCATTACAAACGCCCTGACCGGCGGCGCGGATGCTAGCAGAATCGCCGGTCCCGCCCGCAGAATTGCCAGTCCCGCCCACTGGCTTTTGACGGTCCACCGCCGGGGCGACGACCAAGATCTGCCTGCTACGGCCGATCGTCGACGTGTTACGTGCGGCTGGCGCTGCGGCGGATTTCGTCGCGGAGTTTGGCGGCGAGCTCATACTGCTCCTGAGAGATCGCTTCCGCCAGGCGCTCGTTGAGCGTGGGCTCAACCTGATATTGCTTTCGCAGCGCAGCACGCAGGTCGAACAGGCGCTCCACCAATTCGTCATCGTCGAATTGCTCCTCCGCGTCGTACTCGCGGAACACATCCCGGAATCGCTCGATCCCTTTGCTGATCTGATCGATCGCGGATTCCGGGCCCTCACTTTCGAGCGCTGCCAGGGCCGCGGCCTGCGTGCGGTGGAAGAGCACGAACGGGCGATACTGTTCGTGCGAAAGTGTCCACTGCTCGTCGCGCGAGTGGACGCGAACAAAATTCATGAACCTCAGACTGTGGTCGGCGTCTTGGACCGCCCGCTTGAACTCCCGCAGGGCCAGCCAGCAGATACGACGGTGGTAAAACTGGAGGAACTCGCGATCGGCGGCGGCACATTGCTCGGGTGTGAGCTCAAACGCTTCGCCTTCGTGACCCGAAAGACTCTCGAGATAATCGAAATAGGTGTCGGCGCCGCCGGGGCGTTGACCGTCGGGACGATTCGCCACCTCCATTTGCAGCAGACCCATTTCGACCCGCATTTGCAGCACCTGGCGGCCGTCAGCGGCTTTCACCAGGCGCGCGGAAACGTCGCCCGCCTTGTAAGGCCATTCGTTGAGCAACCGGTCGATGTCGCGCCGTCTGGGCATGTACCGAGTAGCCGATGGTCCGTAATCGTCGCCGAACGCCCCCTCACCCCGGCCCCCTTTCCCAAAGGGAGAGGGAAAGATGCTGGGTTCGCCATTGCAGGATTATACAAGCCGGACAACGGCGAAACCACCATTCCCCGGGCAACCGCGAAACTACCATCCGTGCTCGGCGGGAACGATGGCAGGCCGTTTCGGGATAAAATGGGAAACGAGACGAAAGCTGTCGAATTAATCCGTAAGTCCACAGTCGCGCAATGGCGCCGAGTTATATCACAGTCGCGCAATGGCGCCGAGTTACACAGCAACCCACACAATCCAGACATGTTCTGGAGTCGGCGCGTTTCGGAAAACGGGGTATTATCCGCACAGTTTTTCCGACAACGAAGCTTGTCGAATGAGCAGACATGGGAAAGAATCGGACCGGCGGCCATCCTTCATCAGGCTTCCGACGGGATGGACCTTCGGAGGTCGCGGGTTCAACTCATGGTAGCGATGTCCGGCGGAAGAGGGAGTAACACGGCAGCAGGCGGGGAGTAAATCCATGCGCAAACCAGATCGCGACAAGCAAGTGGCACAGGCCGAAGAGCTCTTGGGGCCATCCCCCAAGCAGTTAGGATTCGCCAAGAATCTTTACTTCGGTCGCTACGCCGGCGCTTCGCTGGTCGCGTACCCTGATCTCCACGCAGGCGACGACACCAATCGGCGCGTGGCCGAGCTGCGGGACTTTTGCCGAGTGTCGGTCGATCCGGTGGCGATTGATCGCGATGCCGAGATTCCGCAGGCGGTGATCGCCGGGCTGGGGCGGCTTGGCGTTCTTGGCGCATGCTTGCCCAAGTCATTTGGCGGTGGGGGAATGAGCCAGACTTCGTACTGCCGGCTGATTGAAGTCCTGGGCGGGCATTGTGCAAGCACGGCACTGTTTGTCAATGCGCATCATTCGATCGGCCCGCGAGCGCTTGTGCTCTTCGGTAATGCCGAACAGCAAGCGGCGTATTTGCCCAAGCTCTGCACGGGCGAATGGATCAGCGCGTTTGCCCTGACGGAAACAGAAGCCGGCAGCGATGCCGCGAATGTGCAGACCCTGGCCACGCCCACCGACGATGACCGCGGGTACAAACTCAATGGGACCAAGCGTTGGATCACCAACGGCGGCATCGCGCAGGTGCTGACTGTGATGGCTCGAACTCCCGTGGCAAAGTCTCGCGAGACGAAAGTCAGCGCATTCATCGTGACGCCCGAGATGCCGGGCTTTGAGGTCGTCGAAGGGCGGATGCCCAAGTGTGGCGTGCGCGGCACGGCCACGGCACGGCTGGCGTTTCACGATATGTTCGTGCCGAAGCAGAATCTGCTGGGCGAATTGGGCAAGGGCTTAAAGGTGGCGCTGACGGTGCTCGACTTCGGCCGCACGACATTCGGGGCAAGCTGCACCGGCGCGGCGAAGGCCTGCCTGGAACACGCACGCAAGCATGCAAAATCGCGTGTGCAGTTCGGCGAGCCGCTGGCGAATTTTGAGCTCATCAAGGAGAAGCTCGCCTGCATGGCGGCCGGCATCTTCGCGATGGAAGCCGCCACGTACCAAACGGCGGCGCTGATCGACAGCGGCCTGGGCGAATTCATGCTGGAAACCGCCATGCTCAAAGTGTTTTCCACGGAAACCTTGTGGAAAACCGTCTACGATACTTTTCAGATGCATGGCGGCAAGGCTTACTTTACCGACGAGCCGTTCGAACGCATGATGCGCGACGCGCGCATCAATCAGATCGGCGAAGGCGCCAACGACGTACTGCGGTGCTTTGTGGCGCTGGTCGGCATGCGCGACGTGGGATTGGAACTGCAGGGCCTGCTCAAGGCGGCCAAAAATCCACTAAGAAACCTCGGCAGACTGGGCCGGTTCGCCGGGCACAAACTGGAATCGATTTTTAGCTCGCCTCCCGTCGACGTGGCCAGCGCCGAGTTGCAGCCCGATGCAGCCCGGCTGGGCGCACTTGTTGGGTCGTTTGGAGGGCACGTGGAAAAGCTGCTCCGCACGTATCATGAATCGATTCTCGACCGGCAGTACCAGCTGGGTCGCGCCGCCGACGTGGCGACCGAACTGTACGTAAGCGCATGCGTGCTGCGCCGGCTGGATCGGATGTTAAGCCATGCTGCCCGCCGCGAACCACGTGATCTGGCAATGGGCCGCTATTACTTGAAGAGCGCCGAACGGCGGATCCAGGCGAATCTGGCGTCGATGTGGTCGAATGATGACCCGGACACGACCGCCACGGCAGATATTGTGCTGGCCGACTGACGATCAATCATCGCCGCGATAACGGCGTTGCTGCTTCTTCTGCGATTGGCTCTGCTTGCCCTTGAGCCGACGCTCTTTGGCGGCGCGGCCCGGCCTGGTTGGGCGGCGTTTCTTGGGGGGCGTGGCAACAGCGAGAATGTGGGTCCGGACTTTCTCCAAGCAGTCCTGGCGATTGCGCGGTTGGTCGCGGTAACGCTCGCTGCTGACCACCCAGTCGCCATCGTTGGTCAACTGCGTTGCCACCCTTGTCAGCAGGCGAAATCGCACGTCGTCGGGCAAGGAGGGGCTTGTCGTCACCGCCCAGCGCAGCACCGCCTTGCTGTTCACTTTGTTGACGTTCTGGCCGCCTGGACCGCTGGATCGCGCGTAGCTGAACTTGAATTCATCGAGAGGAATCTGGATGCGGGAGTTAACGACGAACATGCTGTGCTACGTTATACTCGAACGACGCTTCCAATACTCCTGGGAGAGGATGAGGGGGATGCAGGCATGCCGAGGGATTTGAAAACAGCGGCCGCCGTCCTGGCGATTCTTATCGCGGCTGCGTATGCGACAGGCGATGAGCCGCGCCCGTTGCTCGAACCTGAAATCAGGCGTCAGCAAGGGGACGATTGGCCCGCGTTTCTTGGCCCGACCGGTGATAGCAAATCGCGCGAGCGGGGAATCCTGAAGCCGTGGCCGGAATCAGGACTGCCGATTGTCTGGCAGCGAGAGTTGGGCACCGGCTACGCAATGCCCACGATCAGCCACGGCCGATTGTTTCAGTTCGAGCGGATCGGCGACGATGCCGCGCTGACTTGCCTGGAGAGCGAAACAGGCAGGTTCCTTTGGAAGTTCACCTATCCGACCGACTATGAGGACATGCTGGGCTACGACAACGGTCCCCGCACCTCGCCGGTGGTCGACGGCGATCGGGTCTACATTTTTGGGGCGGAAGGCATGCTGCACTGTGTGCAAGCCGCGGATGGCAAGCCGGTTTGGCAGGTCGACACGAAAACCGCCTTTGGCGTCGTGCAAAATTTTTTTGGCGTC
>SXHT01000030.1 GCA_005773095.1 Planctomycetaceae bacterium | reverse complement strand
GCGCGCAGCGATGCTGCGGGGCGAGTTGCGTCAACGATGGGAAGGGTTGTGAGCATGTGCGTCGTCAATGGCAGCCGTAGCCGTGAATTGTATCAATTTGCCTCGTCGATCGCTGCCATCGGGCCCTATCTGGCTTGCTTGCCGCCCTAATGGTGCTGATAATGTCAGTAACTCGATTCCTGCATACTCGCAAGGAAATGCAGGAGAAACTTGAAGACTGCTTTTCGTCCGGTGTGATCGAAGTCTGGTACGTCTATCCAACACACCGCGAAGTGCATGTGTTCTCCGGTTTGGACCAAGTCACCGTTCTGGGCTCCACTCAGACACTGGAGGGTCGAACAGTTCTGCCCGGCTTTACAATTTCTTTGGGGCATCTATTCGAAATGCCGAATGCCCCTTGAGTTCCAATGGCAATCGGTCCAACTCAGTCATTATGGCGCCTCCGATAGCCGCTGCACGTGGCGGAGTACACGAATGTGGATCGCATGAATGATCGTGTCGGACCACAGCTTCCAATAGGCGGCCGGCCACATCGAGTGCTCGTAGTGCGTGATGCCCACGAGTCGCGTGCGGTTGCCGGGTAGTGCTTCCATGCGGTTTCCCTCTCAAAGCAAAGACGAACGACGGCATCATGGCGGCCCCACGTCTTGTGTCAAGAGTCGAACCGGTGCGATAATTGTTGGCGAGGTGCCGGATATGAGTTTCGAGCCTTCCACCGAGGTTTGCGGACGACTTCGCCGCATGTTGATCGCCGGCTTGGGGCTGGCGGCGATAGGCACTTACTTCACGCTCAGGCCATTGGGCTTGTCGCTGTCGAGTGGTTTTCCTTGGATGAGCGGAGCCGGTTTGCTAGCGCTGTTGTTCGGAGCCGGTTTGATCTTCGCCGCCGGGGTTGGTTTCGCCGTGGAGGGGGCCTGGCAATTTCGCCTGAAAACGCTGTTCATTGCCGTTACCCTTGTGGCGGTTATGCTCGCGGCCTGGCCAGTGTGGGTGGGGCCGACGTTTTTCGAACGAGTGACCGTTTCAACAAAGGACAGAGCGCCGGTGATCAAACATCGACCACCCGCGGAACAGAGCCAGAATTCTTTTACTATTACCACGTTCGTGGAAACGCCCATTCCGCTTTTTCAGATTGGATTGTGGATACCGGTATTTTTTCCGCTGATGCTACTACCGTTTGTGTTGCGACCCCCCCAAGTCAAAGCCCGGCCAAACGGCCGCGAAGGATGAGGCATGTCGGATCGCACTCCTCCGGAACCAATTTCGCCGGACGCCGAATACGCTCCCGCGCCAAAGCATTTGGTGTTCGGGCTTGTTGCGGCACTTGTCGCCTGGGGCCTCTATCTGGCAATTGGAGCGGCGTATTGGGGTCACAATATTTGGCGTGGCGTGGCGGTGCTGGCTTGCTCGGCGCTGTTTCTGGGCTGGTTCTGGGGTTTGCAGCGGCTCTTTGTGCGGCGGCAGCGAAAGTGAGCCACTTTTCCCGATTGCCCCGTATGATTGAAATAGGCATAATCCCGGCCTGATTTGCCCTTGCGGACACTTGACACGCCCAACGCGTTGCACGTCACCCAAGGGAACCCGCGGCCAAGATGTTGACTCCTGACATGTCGACGCCAGAGACTATTCCCCTGCGATCTGGCCTGAGCCGGGCCACTCCCTCGGCGGCTTCTGTCACGGGCCTTTCGATTGGCGAGTACCTGATTCGCCGCCTGCAGGATTACGGGATCGCGCACGTGTTTGGCCTTCCGGGCGATTACATCCTGGGGTTCTATTCGCTCCTGGAACATAGCCCGATCGAAGTCATCGGCTGCACACGCGAGGACTGTGCGGGCTTTGCGGCCGATGCCTACGCGCGCGTGCATGGCATGGGCGCGGTTTGCGTCACCTATTGCGTGGGGGGCTTGAGTCTTTGCAACAGCGTTGCCGGGGCCTATGCGGAGAAATCGCCCGTTGTTGTCATCACCGGTTCACCCGGACTGCGGGAGCGTGTGAATAACCCGCTCTTGCATCACCGCGTGCGCGATTTCCGAACGCAGTATGATGTGTTCGAAAAGTTGTGCATCGCGGGGACAGAATTGAACGATCCGCTTGTGGCATTCCACGAGATCGACCGGGTGCTGCACGCCGCCGCCAGCTTCAAGCGGCCGGTGTACATCGAGATTCCCCGCGACATGGTGAACGTGATTCCAGAACTTCCGCACCAGTTTCGCGAGCCGGCCGCGGCAAGCGATCCCGCCGTGCTGGCCGAGGCCCTGGCCGAAGCCGAGCGTTGGATCAGCACTTGTCAAAAGCCGGTGATCCTGGCCGGTGTTGAAATTCATCGCTTCGGTCTACAAGGCGAGTTGCTGGCGTTGGCGGAAGGTTCGCAGATCGCAGTCACCACCACCATGCTCGGCAAGAGCGTGATCGCCGAAACGCATCCGCTGTTTGTCGGCCTTTACGAAGGGGCGATGGGCAACGATCAGGTGACGCGGTTTGTCGAGGAAAGTGACTGCGTGATTCTGCTTGGGGCCTTCATGACCGACATTAACCTGGGCATTTTCACGGCCAATCTCGATCCTGGCAAATGCATGTATGTCACCAGCGAGCAGCTTCGCATTCGGCACCATCATTTTCATGGCGTGTTGCTGCAGGATTTTGTGCGCGGGCTTGCCGAACGTCGTCCGGCCGCTGCGAAGCGGATTATTCCGCATATTTCTTCGTTCGGCAACGAGAAATTCGTTTTGCAGCCCGATAAACCGATCACGATTACCCGTCTGATGGCCCGACTGAATGAGTTGCTCGACGACGAGACGATGGTGATCGCCGACATCGGCGACTCGCTGTTCGCGGCCACCGAGCTCGTGATCCGCGGCCATACGGAATTCCTGAGTCCGGCGTACTATACGTCGATGGGTTTCTCAGTGCCGGCGGCGCTCGGGGCCCAAGTGGCGAGGCCCGACTTGCGGGGGGTGGTGATCGCAGGCGACGGCGCGTTCCAAATGACGGGCACCGAGCTTTCGACCATTGTGCGGCATGGATTTACGACGATCGTGATCGTGCTTGACAACAAGGGCTACGGCACCGAACGCGTGCTTCATCCGGGAGACTTTAACGACATCAACCCCTGGAAATATCATCTCTTGCCTCAGGTTCTTGGTGGCGGGACCGGTTACGAAGTGCGGACCGAAGGGGAGTTCGACGCGGCTTTGACCAAGGCCTGGAACGACCTCAGCGGGATGAGCTTGATCCAGGTGCATTTGCCGCTCGACGATTGCAGCCACGCGCTCAAGCGCCTGGCGGAAAAGTTGAGCAAACGCGTGTGAGGAAATGCAGCAGGCACACTCCGTGTGCCGTCCGCCATCCGTTGGGGGAATCGCGTTTTAGTGCAGGGTCGCTACGGCACACGGAGTGTGCCTGCTACTTACGAGACACGTATGACCGCTCCACGATTTCTAATCTCGCGATTGAGCGCCCTTGGCGACGTGATGCATTCGCTGCCGGTGCTCTGCGCCTTGCGCGATGCAATGCCCGAGGCGTTTATCGGTTGGGTCGTCGAGGGTCGCAACGGCGAATTGCTGCGGGGGCATCCGGCGCTCGATGAGTTGATTGTCGTCAAGCGGGGCTGGCTCAAATCGTGGTCAGCCGTGCGGGAGCTGCGCCGCAAGCTGCAATCGCTGCGTTTCGATACGGCAATCGACATCCAGGGACTCACCAAGAGTGCGATCGTGTCCTGGCTTTCGCGAGCAAGAACGCGCATCGGTTACGCCGGTGTCGACGGCCGCGAACTGAGCCCCTGGCTCAACAACGTGCCAATCACTCCCACGGCAATCCACGTGGTCGATCGCAACCTTGAATTGCTGACGCCGCTGGGTATCGCCCGGCCGAAGGTGCGTTTCGATCTGCCGGAAACATCGCAGGACGCCGCAATGGCCGAGCGATTGGCAACGCAAGATTACGCTGTCATCAACCCCGGCGCGGGCTGGAAATCAAAACTCTGGCCACGCGACCGGTTCGCCGCCGTGGCCCGGCACCTGGCAGAACGCCACAGCCTGCGGTCACTCGTCGTCTGGGCGCCGGGCGAGGAAAAGGCATGGGCGGAAGAAATCGTCGCGCTGGCTGCCGGTCATGCCACGCTAGCCCCGCCAACCACACTCACCGAACTGGCCGCAATCTGCCGTCGGGCATCACTCTTGATCAGTTCAGACACCGGGCCGCTGCACATCGCCGCCGCCGTTGGTACGCCCTGCATTGGCCTTTTCGGACCAATGCCCGCCGAACGGAACGGCCCCTACGGATCCAGCCACATCGCGATTCAACAAATGCAGTTCACGGGCCGCAGCCGCGACCGCCGCAATGCCGGCCCAGAATCCATGAACGCAATCAGCATTGACCACGTCTCGCGCGCCTGCGACGAACTCTTGCACCAGCCAGTGAGCCGCTGCGCGTGACGGTGGCAATCACTTCCGCGGTGGAACGGAGCGAGCGATCGCGGCCTCCAGCCAGGTGGTGCGGTCATCCTCCCCCTCCGCGACAGCGGACCATTCGTTACGGATCCAATCGACGTCGATATCATCGCGGTTGGAAGACAACAGCATCTCGATGTCCGTTTGATCTTGAGGCCGAAAGGCAGCCAATTTAGTGAGAATCAGCCCCTCGGGCCGGGCCACTCGGACGAGTTGATCCGCTTTCCAAGGCATCAGCGAGGCGCCAGCGAGCGTGTTGGCGTAAAACGGCAGCATAGGCTTGAGCCAGTCGATCCGCACCGATTTGTATTGAAATGCCGTGAGATGTTCCTGCAAATACTCTCGGATTACTTTGGTCGGATCCAAATGAAAGCCCAGTCGGATCAGTTCGTCCAACAAGGGTGGTAGTGCGATTTGAGGCACCCGCACCAAGACATCCACATCCTGGGTGAACCGTGGACGGCCGCGCAACGAAGCCGCCAACCCACCCACAAGCGCATATTCAATCGACTTGGAAGTGAATGCCTCAACCAGCAAACCAACGGCCTCGTCCAGCTCGACATTGAGTTGCTCATGGTCAGCGGGCATGGCGTGCGATAAACTCCTTCACCTTTTGCATCGCGAGTTCTTCCTGCTGTTGCGTGTATTGAAGAATAAACGCCGCTTTGGGTGATTGCTGGATCATCCTGCCGCCGGTAGCAAGAATGCCCTGCAAGTATTGAAAACGCTGACCTGGCGAGAGGGCCCGGAACCGCGCCGCTTCTTCGGCGTTTACATCCGCGTCGCTAGGAAACTTGATCGGCAGATCCATGTTTTCGCACATCCGGATTTCGCATGTCAGTTTACCCAACCGAAGGGGCCCGCGAAATGCTGCTCCCCGCCCGCACAGGGCCAGTCAGTTATCCGCTGCAGGGCCGGCTATGCCGGCCGGATTCGCGTGACTTGCCCATCCATGGCCGGCAAAGCCGGCCCTACCAGGTTGCCGAATGTAAAACACTGATTGGCCCTGCCCGCCCGCAGCGGCGCCCTCAAGAGTGCCGGCCCAGAATTGTGCGTGCGCAACGGCAACGAGAGGGGGACAGGCACATTGTCCCGGGAACCATATTGGGCAACCAGCCGACAGGACGATGCGACTCTCTTGAATGCGCCGGGAAAATGAGCAAGTCCCCGCCACGGCTTTGGCCGGATGCCAGCGGAGTCAGCAAAACAGTTTACTTCGCGCCGCCATACAGATACGGATTCAGCGACGGATCATTGTACATCTTGAACTGCCGGTACACCTTTAGTCGCTTCCTGCCAGCGAAGATGTCGTCGATCAGTTCCTGCAGCGAGTTCGACAGGTCGTGATGCTGCTCGTTGATCGTGACCAGTCGGTTCTGCACTTTCTGCTTGTGTTCCTCGACGGCGTCGGCGCGCTCGAGCTGCTCCAGCATGTGGTAGATCCGCAATGAAAGGATCGAAAGCCGATCGATGGCGCTGCCGGGCGTTTCGGTGTTTTGCCTCGAACCCAATACGGGAATCACGCCATACTCGCGGAGCATCACGATCAAGGCGTCATCCAGTTTTTCGATGACGTCGTTGCGCTGCTGATTGTACTGGTCGATCGCCCGTTTGACCTGGGCGATCCGGGCATCGCCCACGTCGGGGCTGCGGGCGATGTCTTCCTCATGCCAAAGCAAAAAGTTGAACTTGTGCTGCTGGCAAACCAGGTGCAGAAAGCCCTCGTAGGGATTGGCGACTTCCTGCTGGTGCCATAATGACACGGTTTCGCGGTGCAGATCGGTAATCGTGGCAACGTTAATCATGGAACTTTGTCGAACCGCGGTTTCGCGATTGGACCCTTTGCGCTAAAATGGGTCAGTGCAGTCGTCTCGCGGAGCGAAAGGTCTACACTGCTCTGGTGGAACATCCCTTATGTCGAAGCCGAACGGACAGACCATCTTTCTGTGGGCCTGCATTCTCGGCGGCGCGGCGCTGCTCGGTGGGCTCGTGCTAATGTACGAGAACCAAGGGGTGGCGGGCAATCCGAGTACCGCCAGGCGATGGACGCTTGAGCAAATTCCTTTTGACGGAGCGCGGGCCTATGAATACCTCAGGCAGATCTGCGACCTGGGCCCCCGCCCCAGCGCTTCGCCCGGCATGTTGGCGCAGCAGGAAATGCTCGTCGAGCACTTTCAAAAACTCGGTGGCAAAGTGAATCTGCAACAGTTTCGTATCCGGCATCCTCGCGATGGCAGCGAGGTGCGAATGGCCAATCTGATGGTCCGCTGGCATCCCGAGCGGAAAGAACGAATTCTGCTCTGTGCCCACTACGACACGCGACCTTTCCCGGACCGTGATCCGATCAATCCACGAGGCACGTTCCTCGGCGCCAATGACGGGGCGAGTGGCGTTGCACTGTTGATGGAGCTGGCTCGCCAGATGCCGCAGTTGCGAGGTAAACTGGGCGTTGATTTTGTGCTCTTCGACGGTGAAGAGTTTGTTTTCAATGACGACACGGACATCTACTTCCTGGGCTCGGAGTACTTTGCCCGAGAGTACGCCGCGGGTCGACTTGACAGCCGCTACCGCTTTGGCATCGTGCTGGATATGATTGCCGACGCCGACCTGCAGCTGTTCGAAGAGCGCAACAGCGTTGCCTGGCGGGAAACGCGTCCGCTGGTGAAGGACATTTGGTCGGTTGCAGCCCGGTTGGCCCTTCGCGAGTTCATTCCTCAGCCCAAGCATGAAGTCCGCGACGACCATCTGCCGCTGCGCAATACGGGTAAGATTCCCACGATCGCCATCATCGACTTCGATTACCCATTTTGGCACACCGAGGCCGACACGGCCGACAAGTGTTCCGCATTGTCGCTGGCCAAAGTGGGTTGGGTGATGCACGAGTGGCTGAAGAAATCGGTCAAATGATATTCCATGCCTGCTTTTCAACTTCTCGTTGCCGTTGCCCCGATCGCCATGTATCTGGTGCTGCTCGGGATGATCAATCTGCGACGGCGACCTTACGTGTTGACCGGCGCCCGGGAAGGCTTGCTCGTGGGACTCGCGTTATTGGGCCTGGCGGTGGTAGGACCCATGGCGCTATTCTTTCCCCAGCATGCGGCGAACCAGTTTGGGCCGTACGTTTGGCTGATGCTGGGCATGTTCTATTGCCTGCTGCTGCTCTTGTGGATACTCGTCGGCCGTCCGCGGCTGGTCGTTTACAACATTTCGAGTGCCCAATTGCGAGCAATTCTTTCCGAGACGGCAATCATGCTTGACCCCGATGCTCGATGGGCGGGCGACAGCCTTGTATTGCCGAGGCTGAAAGTGCAGCTCTATCTGGAAGTCTTTGACCGCATGCGAAACGTCAGCCTGGTCAGCACCGGTGATCAGAGCTACACCGATTGGCGCCGATTGGAGGGGGCGCTGCGTCGCTCGCTGCAAGAAATGGTCGTCCCGCGCAATCCGCGAGGCTACAGCCTTGTCGTCGCTGGTCTGATGCTGATTGCCGGGCTGGCTTTCACGTCGGCAAGGAATCCTCAAGCGATTGCTCAAGGCTTAATCGACTTCTTGCGGCTTTGAGCCAGCGCGAAGCCATCGGCCGGAAGGACAAGTCTCGGCAGGAATGCCGCGGAGGGCATGCCCCGCGAGGGCGAAGTGCATTGAAACGTGCGCGCGCCTGGTTGGGTGCGCGAGCTGGGCATGAGTTTCCCGGACCCGCTCTTGTTTGTGCCCCGGCGCTTGCGCGATGCGAGGAGCCCTTCGGTCGTCGATCCCGCGGGGACAGAAAGGCTGCAACGAGCACTCGTTATTCGCGGACCTGGCAGCCGCTTTTTCTCGTCGGGAGCCAGGGCAAATCGAATGCGATACGCTTTCTGTCCCTGATCGGGATATTGCGAATAGATCGCGACGATCTCGGCACGCAGCTCATTAGCGGTCGGAAAGCCGTCGGGGCGCGCGTCGCCGTCCGTCAGGTCTTCCAGTTCCACCTGCTCGACTGAGCCAATGCGGATGTATCCGACCCCAGGGATATAACTTCGCTGACCAGCTTTCATGCGCGGCCGCAACCAAAGCCGAATCGTCTGCGTTTTTTCGCCGTTGCGAATCGCCTCCAGAAACTTTTTCTTAAAAAGCAGCATAAAGCTTGGGAGGCGGTTAGGAGGTTGGAAGTTCCGCCTTCAGGCGACGGCGGAGACCTTCTCGTGCCCCAACCTCGGCGATCTCGACTTCCGATCCCGTCGCGCCGCTATTTTAAGCTCGCAAAAAAATCGCTGAGGTCATCGTCGTTGCCGGCGGTGGTGGGCTGCTGCTCGGGCAACGTAAACTCGTCTTCTGCACCGCCCGTCTCGCCGTGGTCGCCAACCTTCATGGGCTCCAGAAAATTCAACTCTTTCTCTTCCGCGGGCCGGCTGGCTTGCGCGTCGTCCACCGATTCTTTGGCGGCCAGCGCGGCACTGGCCTGAGGCTCATCCACTTGTTCCTCAGGATCGTTCAGCCAGCCAAAGTCGATCCCCGCGTCGCGGTCGACGCCCGATGCCGGCTCGGTTGCCGGCGAATCGGCTTCGCTCATTTCGATCGTCTGCTCAATGGGCGCGGCGGCGGCCCGCATCGGCAGGGAGGATGGCGCCATGAATTCGGGCAACCCGTTCGGATCGGCGGCCGCCGTTTCGTCGGCCATGTCGCCGTAGACAGCCTGGAAAGTGACGGCGCCGACCGTGACCATGGCGCCGGGAGGCAACACCGTGACATCGCTAATCCGCCCATCGCCGACAAAGGTGCCGTTCAGAGAGCCAAGATCGCGAATCATCAATTGGCCGTCCGACTCGTACAGCTCGCAATGTTTGCGGCTAACCAGCGCATGCCCGAGCTTAATGTCCGCCCCACGGCTGCGGCCGACCATGGCGGGCAAGCTCAGCGGGAATTCTGCCGCCTGAGCCTGGCCGCTTACGACAACCAATTTTGCGTCCATCGATGCTCCGTTCCCAGCTCGCTATGCTACCGAAGCTGAAGACGTTGGGCGGCGGCGCGACGCCAGCTAAAATCGCACGCTACCCCCGCAACCAGCCACTATAGCTGGGGGGGAGACCGCCTGCAACGACCCGGAAATCCGCCGATTTCAGGCCATGCCAGGGCGAAAGGCGGAGGGGGGCCAAATCGTGTCAGCCCCCATGGAGCAGGTCCCATCCCGCGGAGCGGGTCATTGCCGCCCCCTTTTTGCAGCCATCGTCAGGGCGACGAGATACGGCACCGGTTCGCTGCCCAGAGCGTTGAGCACGGTTCCGCCGGCGGTGAAGCAGTGTGTGCAGTCGTCTTCTTTGCCGTAGCGATGGAGCGCTTCGCCCCCCTCGCCTCCACCGACAAAGACTTCGATGCCCGCGTCTTTCATTCGTTTGAGTTGCGCGATGAACTTGCGCGTGCCGTCCTCGAATCGCGGTTCCTCGAACATCCCCAACACGCCGTTGTAAAAAGCGGCCGTCGGTTTGCCCTTGTGCCTGGCGATAAACTCACCAATTTTTCTGGCAAACTGGTCGCTGGTCTTGGGGCCAACGTCGAATTGCTGATCGCCGGGCTGCAGTCTGTCGGCTGGCTTGCCGTCCTGCAACACAAAGTCGATGGGCAGGACAAACTCAATCCCCTTCACACGACCATTGCTGAGCATGCGTTTGGCTTGCTCGATCCGCTGCGTCGCAATGAAATACGGCTTGTCCGCATGCGCCGGATCTTCGGCGACGCCCAGGCAAAAGTCATTGCCTGCGAGCAAAGCCTCGGCCTTCTTCACCGCCAGCGCGAGCGAGCCAGCGACGAAGACCATCTCGACGGCGCCGCGGCCAATCACCGCTTCCAGGTCATCCAGCTTGTCGGTCTTGAGTCCGCTGAACACAACCAGATCGGCGCTCAGGCAACGCATCATGGGGCCGTCGAATTCATGGGCCACGTAGGCGCCCAGCGCCACACGATCCATGGCGGCGGGCACGATGGTGGTCGATGTGTCGAGACTTCCCGCCGAAAGCGCTTCGTTCAGGTAGATTGTCGCGATTTTTGCAAAGTACTCATTGGCGATCTTGGCCAGTTTGTCGGCAAGGCCCGGCAGGTCGGCGGGTTTGGCCTTCCAGAGCAGGCGCTCGATCTCGTACTTGCGAGTGTTTTCCAACAGCAGGATGCAGCCCGGCGCGGCGGCTTGAATCGTTTCGGTGACTTGATCGCGAATGGTCATGGTCGATTCATCGAGCCAATCCGCGACCAGCGGTACGTTGCAGCCGAGAATCTCGCCGAGCCGCCTGCCGACCGCGTCGAGCGACTCTTCCGGCTTGCGACCCTTGTGCCCAAAGACGATTTGCTTCCAACCCTTCGACTGGCCGAACCTGAGCGTTTCAACCATGGAACGCAAGCGAATGTCCCCCTCGCCAACCGTCTTGCCGGGCTTGACATCGACATCGCCCCGCACCAGCACCGGCGTGCCGCTGGGCACCCCGGCGAGCGAGGCCAAACGTGGGATGGCTTTGAGGTAATCGGGCAGTGGCCGCTTGGGAACCAGCGGGTTGACGCCGAGAATCGCTTGCGTCCAGGCGAGCATCGCGGAGGGATCAGTCATGACGGGATCAGGGGTTTGGGAATAGGAGTAGTTTGTCGGGCCGGCCGTGCATGGCGAAATCACTCAACTCTGGCCGGCGCAGCCGGCCCTATCGCGGATAACGGATCGGCCTTTCGACCAGTGGTCCGACGCTTGTATTAGGGGCGCGGTGGGATTACAAATTCTATCCGACAGCATCTGTTCTTCTGAAGGCCTCCCCATGAAATGCGTGCGATCATTCAAGTTGGTCGTCTTGATGGCGGTCTCTGCGACATTTTTCGCGGCAGTCGCCAGGTCGCAGGACGCCACAGCCAACCCAGCCTGGTGAAAGTAGATGCGCGAGAGCATAAACTCCCGAGTGAAGCAGGGCAATTTTGATTTTTTCGAAGTTGGACGACGGACAAAACGTGTTCTATCTCGACATTGGGCCGAAGTTCCTTGCCGACGAGGGGAGAGCAACTTGTGACGCTTGAGGCGTTGACCGTTGAGCTGGACGTGCTGCAGATTGAGGCTGAAAAAGCCTTCGCAGGAGCAGCCGATGCCGATGCGCTGGAGCTGGCCCGCGTGGAGTATCTGGGTGCAAAAAGCGGGCGCCTGAGGAGCGCGCAAAAGGGACTTGGGGCCGTACAGGGGCCCGACAAGCCAGCGGCGGGCAAGCGGTTCAATGCGGCAAAGCAGGCGGTTGAAGCTGCGTTCACGGCTGCGCAAGCGCGCATTGCTTCACTGACGGCGGCGCGCCCCGCTGGTCCGATGTTCGATCGCACGTTGCCCGGCATCCGCCCGCGCGTGGGGCATTTGCATCCGCTCACCCAAACGATTGAAGAACTCAAGGACATCATGGGCCGGCTGGGGTTCACGGTGGCCAGCGGTCCCGAGATTGAAGATGAGTGGCATAACTTTGAAGCGCTTAATATTCCGGCAGCGCACCCGGCTCGCGATCCGCTGGAGAATTTTTATCTGACGACGGCGCGTCACGTAGGCGAGTCTCTCCGAGACTCGCAGCGCGGTTCGGAGAGCCCCGACCGCGGGAAACCACTGCTGCTTCGCAGCCAGACCAGCACGGTGCAGATCCGCGTGATGGAAACGCAGCAGCCGCCGGTGCGCATCATCTCGCTCGGCCGCGTGTATCGGCCCGATACGGCGGATGCCACGCATTACCCCATGTTTCATCAGATTGAGGGGTTGCTCGTCGATCGCCAGGTGACAATGGCCGATCTCAAGAGTGTCCTGCGGTTGTTCGCCAGCAGTTTTTTAGGCGGCGATGTGCATATTCGCTTTCGGCCTTCGTTCTTCCCATTTACTGAGCCAAGCGTGGAAGTGGATATGAGTTGGCACGACACCAAGACCGGCGCCGGGCGCTGGATTGAAATGGGCGGGGCCGGCATGGTCGACCCGAACGTGCTGCGCGCGGTGGGATATGATCCGGAGGTATTTAGCGGCTTTGCCTTTGGGCTTGGCGTCGAGCGCGTCTGTGCTCGGCGGCACAACGTGGGCGATATTCGTGAGTTCTACAGGAATGATGTCCGGTTCCTGGAGCAGTTTTGATGATCGGCTCTGCACTCCCTTGCCCCGGAGGGAGAAGGATCGAGCCGCAGGCGGTGAACAGATATGCTCGTTTCCTTTGATTGGTTGAAGCAGTACGTTGCCGTCGAGCTGACGGCCGAGCAGCTTGCGCATCGCCTGATGTTCGTCGGCCTGAACGACGACGGCGTCACCCGCCATGGCGATGATGACTGCTTGAATCTGGAAGTCACCAGCAATCGGTCCGATTGGCTTGGCATGATCGGCATCGCGCGCGAGGCCGCAGTGCTGCTGGGCAGGCCTCTGACGTTGCCCAAGGCCCGGCCGCACGAAGGTCAGGTGCCGGCAGAGGAACTGGCCAAGGTCGCGATTGAATGTCCGGAGCTTTGCCCGCGATACACGGCCCGTGTGATTCGCGATGTCAATGTCGGACCAAGCCCCGATTGGATGGTGCGGCGGTTGGCCACGATCGGCATCGGCGCCATCAACAATGTGGTGGACATCACCAACTACGTGCTCATGGAATCCGGGCAACCGCTGCATGCCTTCGACCTGGAAAGATTATCGGGCCGGCAGATCCTCGTGCGGCGAGCGTGGAAGGGGGAGAAGTTTGTGGCCATCAACCATAAGCAATACACGCTCGACGAGTCGATCTGCGTGATCGCGGATGCTCGGCGACCGGTGGCATTGGGCGGTGTCATGGGGGGTGCGGAGACCGAAGTCACACAAGATACGAAGGAACTCCTGATCGAGTCGGCCGAGTTCGCTCCGCATTCGATCCGGGCAAGCGCGCGGACGCTTGGCCTGCACAGCGATTCGTCGTATCGCTTCGAGCGGGCGCTTGACCCCGCGGGGGTGGATTGGGCGAGTCGCCGCTGTTGCGAGCTGATTCTCGACCTGGCCGGAGGCGAGCTGGCGGCAGGCGTGATCGACATCGGCCGAAAGGCGGCCGAACGGTCCCCCATTACGCTGCGATTCTCGCAGCTAAAGCGGATCCTTGGCATTGACGTGCCGGCGGCGGAAGCTCGCCAGATTCTCCTGGCACTTGGAAATCGTGAACTGCGTGCGGACGCTGAACGCGTGGAAGTGATTCCGCCCACCTGGCGGCGCGACTTGGATCGCGAGATTGATCTGGTTGAAGAAGTGGCGCGCGTGCATGGTTACGACAAGATTCCGGAAGACGCCCAGGTGCCGATGTTTCCCTCGCACCGCACCGACGACGACCGCGTGCTGGCAAGGATTCGCCAGGTGCTGGTTGCAGCCGGCCTCGACGAAGCGATGACGCTCAGCGCGGTGGAGGAGCCCTGGTCAAGCGCGCTGAGTCCCTGGACCCGTGAGCCGCCGTTTGTGACCAACGTGCCGGTCTTGCGAAGAGCCGATCGTTTGCGGCGAAGTCTCTTGCCTAGCTTGCTCGGTGCGCGCCGGACGAACGAGACGCTTGCGAATCCCGTGATCGAGCTGTTCGAGATTGCCAAGGTCTACTTGCCCGGCGGCAAGCCGGGTGACCTGCCCGAGGAGCCGCTCATGATCGGCATCACCAGCGGCGGCGATTTTCGTGCGGTGAAAGGAATTATTGAAGCCGTCGTCGCGGTGCTCAATCCGTCGGCCAAGGTCACTGGGCATCCCACGCGGCATGGCCTGTTTGCCGAGCCAAGATCGTGTGAGCTGCGGCTGACCTGCGGAGATGTGCGCGATCTGCTGCTGGGTTTTTGCGGTGAAGTCAGCAGCTCGGCGCTGAACTTGTTTGAGCTGCGCGGAACGACCACGGTAGCCGAGCTTCGTTTTTCGGCGCTCAGGGCCATTGCGAGCTTAGTTCCCCAGTATGTGCCGCTGTCGGTGTATCCTGCCGTGTCGCGCGATCTGAATTTCGTGGTGGATGAGGCGGTCGCGTGGGGCGACCTGGCGCGCACGGTGCAGGATGCTGCGAAACCTCAAGCGGAAGGTCTGACCTTCGTCGACGTGTACCGAGACGATGAGCGATTGGGCAAGGGTAAGAAGAGTTTGCTGATGACGCTCACGCTGCGGTCGCCGGAGGGCACGCTCACGGGGGAACAAGCCGATGCTGTGCTCGATCGCGTCGTCGCCGCAGTCAAGTCAAACCGCGGCGGCGAATTGCGAAAGTAGCGTTGGGCCAGGAGAGGGGGACAGGCACATTTTCCCGGGCACCACGTTGGACAACCTTCTGACAGAACGATGCAGCTCTCGCAATTTCGCCGGGAAAATGAGCCAGTCCCCGGCCCGTGAACGGTTAGCATGATGAGTCCACGCACGAGCCTGTGGCAAAAAAAGCCTGACGATGCTCATGCCGTCTTCGTTTTTGCCGGCAGCGTGCACGAGTACAGAATCACGACGGCGCCAACGGAAAGCAAGCTCCAGGGAGCCCATTCCGGCGGGCTGATTTCTCGGGTCGAAACGGCCGCGCGCTCGGAGAATCCCGCCAACGTCGGTTCCTGGCTGGGCTTCAGCACTGCACGGTCGAGCACCAGACATTCCCCGCCCAGAATCAGCGAAGAAATTCCAATCGCCAGAAAGAACGAACGAATCATGCTTCACCTCTGCAGACTTGCCAACATGATCTCTCCTGATCGTGGCATCGACAATTGAGCGGGATCACTGCAAAACCCGCGCGGTGGCAAGGCAGATTCCGTTCGTGCCGAGTTTGACGGCCTGCCGCCGGTCGATTTCTGCGAGCCGGCGCTGCCTCATGAGGCCAGTTGCCTCCTGGCAGAGCAACCGGAAACCTGGCCCCTAACCTCCAGCAATCGCGGCTACGACCCAAAACGGTTCTGCGCCGGAAGCGACGGCGTCGGGAACAGGGGTGTCGGGATGCTCCAGCGATAAATCCTGCTCGCAGGCGAAGAATCGCAGGAAGGCGCGGCGCTCGAGCGTGACGTGGTCGCGGATGGTTCCGCGCAGCATCGGATAGCGAGTTTCAATCGCGTCGAGAATGGTGCGCTGTGTGGCCGGGCTCGTGACTTCGAGCCGCACTTCACCGCCTATGTGTGCCAGCATTCGCAGATGATAGGGAAGCAGGACTCGGATGGGCATGGCAGGTAGTTGGCAGAAGGTAGCGGGTCAAAGCTTGCCGAGCGGAACCGCACGGCCAATCCGTGTTGAACGCTGGGCAACCTGTAGGGCCGGCTGTGCCGGCCGCCGGTTTCGCCGCCGGTTTTTGTCGGCCACCGGTTTCGCCGGCCGCGGATCGCGAAATCACTTATCACTGGCCGGCACAGCCGGCCCGACGGCGGATCGTGGATCGGCCTCGTGCTGGACAGCGCGTTGACCGATGACTCGATTGGCGGCTTTGGATCCGTCCGACAGACACGACCTACGGGAGAGTCTGCACTTCGACGGAGAACACGGCGGGAAGATCTCGGACGATCGGCGCCCAGTTGTCCCCGGAATCAGCCGAAACGTAGACCTGACCGCCGGTGGTGCCGAGATAGATGCCGCACGCATCAAGCGAGTCAACGGCCATCGCGTCGCGCAGCACATTCACGTAGCAATCGCTCTGCGGCAGGCCTTTGGTGAGTGCCTCCCACTCGTTTCCGCCGGTGCGGCTGCGGTACACGCGCAGCTTGCCCTCGGGCGGATAGTGCTCTGAGTCGCTCTTGATCGGGACGACGTAGATCGTCTGGGGCTCATGCGCGTGGACCTCAATGGGGAAGCCAAAATCGGTTGGAAGGTTGCCGCTGATCTCGTGCCACGAGTCCCCCGCGTTGTCGGTGCGCATGACATCCCAGTGTTTCTGCATGTACAGCGTATCCGGATGCGCCGGATGCATCGCGATGCGGTGAACGCAGTGGCCGATCTCGGCATTCGGGTCGGGAATGTATTCGGACTTGAGCCCGCGGTTGATCGGTTTCCAGGTCTTGCCGGCGTCGTTGGTGCGGAAGGCGCCTGCGGCCGAGATCGCGATGTAGATCCGGTTAGGATTGCTCGGATCGAGCAGGATCGTGTGCAGGCCCATCCCGCCGGCGCCGGGCTGCCACTGGGATCCGCGAGCGTCCCGCAGCCCGGCAAGTTCATGCCAGGTTCGTCCGCCGTCAACTGAGCGAAACAGGGCCGCGTCTTCGACCCCAGCAAAAACGATGTCGGGATCCGTGCACGACGGCTCGATGTGCCAGACGCGTTTGAACTCCCAAGGGTGTTGCGTCCCATCGTACCACTGGTGCGTTGTCAGCGGCTTCCCCGTTTCTGGAGAAGTGTCGTAAACGAATTTATTGCTTTCTCCTTTGGGCATGCCGTCTGGCGTGGTGGTTGGTTCGCCGGGTGGAGTCCCCGGCTGGTGCCAGGTTCTGCCGCCGTCATCGGAGCGTTGAATGATCTGTCCGAACCAGCTGCTGGTTTGCGACGCATAGATTCGATTCGGATCGACGGGCGAACCTTTGAGATGATAGATCTCCCAGCCTCCAAAAAAAGGGCCGTTGACATTCCATTTGTTGCGAATGCCGTCGGATGTCAGCACGAAAGCGCCCTTGCGTGTGCCAACCAGAACTCTTACGCCGCTCATCGTTTTCTCCTTGCCAATTCTCGACCTGACATCTGCGAATTCGTGAGACTGGCGATCCGACCAACGATTTTCATGCAACCACATGGCAGCTTTCTCCGGACGGGCTGAAGGCCGTGCGATGGCGTGGCCTGGAGCCTCCGTAGCCATGGGATATTGCCGCAAGTATTGTGGAAGTTTGCGGTGCTCGCAAGCCCCGTCGCGGCACAGACAGGGCCGTTTCGTCTTCTGGCGTGAAGACGTGAAAACGACTTGCCTGGCGTTATGCTTTCGTTGTCGTCGCCGCGACGGTACACTAGTGTTTTGACCACTTTGTACTTACGAGTGCCAGACCTCCGTAAGTGTTGCAAAGCGAAATCGCCGAGGATGTCTCGCACTCGTAAAATCGTTACGGACAACGCACCAGGATCGTCCGCGCTCTTGCCCCACCCCAGGAAATCTCCGCCATGAATCGATTTGTCGCGACGACGTTTGTCGTGCTCGCCGCCTCTGTCGTGTCGGCCGCCGACGAGTGGCCCCAATTCCGTGGGCCCAACGGCGACGGACATGCCGAAGCCGCGAACCTGCCCACAACCTGGAGTGAGTCAGAGAACATCGTCTGGAAGGCGGAGGTGCCAGGCAAGGGTTGGTCGTCCCCCGTCATCGGAAAAGGCGTCGTCTGGATGACATCGGCCACAGTCGAGCTGCTCAGCGAGACCGAAAAAGAGCGCGTCAAGAACGAAAAACTCGCGGCCAATCCGATGGCCGAGCAAATGGATGTGGTCGGGCCCGCTCAGTTGTTCGTCACCAGCGTCGATTTCGCATCGGGCAAGCCTGGCAAGTCGGTTGTGTTGTTTGACGTGCCGGATCCTGATCCGATTCATGTGCTCAACAGCTACGCGTCCCCATCACCGATTCTGCACGACGGCAAA
This sequence comes from Planctomycetaceae bacterium, assembly GCA_005773095.1. GTDB lineage: Bacteria > Planctomycetota > Planctomycetia > Pirellulales > PALSA-1355 > SXHT01. The sequence continues at coordinate 9,906 of SXHT01000030.1, read as the reverse complement.
TTGTATTGCCATTTCGGCAAGTTCGGCACGGCCTGCATCGATACCAAGACCGGCGGCGTGCTGTGGAAGAAGCAGCTGGTTATCGATCACTCGGTGGGGCCGGGCAGCTCGCCAGCGCTGTACGAGGGCGTGCTGATCCTACCCTGTGACGGCACGGATGCGCAATATGTCGTTGGGCTGGACGCAAAGACCGGTGAAGAGTTGTGGCGGACCAATCGCCCCCAGTTGAACGGCACCCTGGGTGAGCAGCACAAAGCGTTCGCCACGCCGCTGGTGGCAAGCCACAACGGCCGCGATCAGGTGATCGTACCAGGAGCGCAATGGTTCGTGGCCTACGATCCTAAAAATGGCCGGGAGCTTTGGCGATTCCGACACGGCGAAGGTTTCTCGAATGTGCCGCGCCCCGTCGTCGGCAACGGCGTGGCGTATTTGACCACGGGTTATCCGACGCCCGAAGTGTGTGCGGTGACGATCAACGGCTCAGGCGAGGTGACCGACGCCCACGCGCAGTGGCGGCACAAACGGCAGGGGCCAACGATGTCGTCGCCGATTCTGGTGGGCGGTGAGTTGTACTTCATCTCCGAACAGGGCGTGCTGACCTGTCTGGACGCTGCCAGCGGCGACCCGCTTTGGCAAAAACGGCTCAAAGGCAATTTTAGTTCTTCCCCGTTGTATGCGGACGGTAAGCTATATTTCTGCAGCCGCGAGGGTGAGACGACCGTGATCCGCCCCGGCCCCCAGTACGACGAGGTTGCGGTCAACGCGATCTCGGGCCAATTGATGGCCTCGCCGGTCGCATTGAACGATGCATTGCTGCTGCGCAGCGAGTCACATTTGTATCGGTTTGAGCAAGTCGAATCCGGTAGTCCCGCAGGTGAATGACGAGGTCGGTAACCGTTCAGGGCCGGGGACTGGCTCATTTTCCCGGCGAATTTGAAAGAGGCGTGTCCGGCTGTTGGGTGGTTGCCCAACGTGGTTCCCGGGAAAATGTGCCTGTCCTGCTCGCTTTGCCCGTGAACGGTTACCCTCCCAGCTAGTGGAGTGTGCCGCGCCTGGCATCGATGAACTGCGGCAACGCTAGCAGGTCGATTTGCAGTATGCGGTTGGGGCTGACTTCGTATTGACCCATTCCATCGCGCCGACTTACATTACTCCATGATGAGGCCAGGAGGGCCTCGGCCGTTTTCCGCAAGCGGCCATTCTTTGCTTTCTGGTTTAGGGAGGAACCGGACCATGACGCGTATCTTTGCACAAACGGTGTTGTCGCGTGCTCGAGTGTTGCTGGTCGCGTGTTGTGTGATCGCGATCGCCTGGGCAATTCGCCATTGGGCGGGGGTCGAGCATGCCGCGGCGCGTACCCCTGCTAAGCCGGTTGCCAGTCCGTTGCCGCCAGCAAAAGGCGTCGCACCAACATCCGCCCAGTCCGTGACACAGAAGCAGCCCATCGTGGCGCTTGTGAACGGTCAAACCGTGATGCGCGATGAGCTCGCTAAGGAATGTCTGCGCCATCACGGCAAAGAGGTGCTTGAATCGCTCGTCAATCGCCGTCTTGTTGACAAGCACTGCCGTGAACGGGGCGTGACGGTTACTCAACAGGAAATCGATGAAGAAATCGATCGCATTGCGCGCAAGTTCTCGCTGCCCAAAGACAAGTATCTGAGCCTGCTCGAAAAAGATCGTGGCATCAAACCCAAGCAATACGGCCAGGACATCGTATGGCCGACGCTGGCGCTGCGCAAGTTGGCGGCGGCACAACTGACGGTCTCAGAGCAGGAATTGAACGACGCTTACGAGAGCCAGTTCGGGCCGGCGGTGAAAGCCAGGCTGATCGTGTTCGACGAACGCGCGCAGGCTCAAAAGATCTTGGCCGAAGCGAAAGCCAGGCCGGAAGAATTCGGAGCCCTGGCCAGAAAGCACTCGAAGGACGTCAACAGCGCTAGCGCCAACGGTCTGATTCAGCCGATTCGCAAGCACCTGGGAGACCCGAAGATCGAACAGATTTCCTTTGGTCTCCGGCCTGGCGAGATCTCGGAGATCATTCCGGTCGGCAATCAGTTCGCGATAATCAAGTGCGAAGGCATGATCGCTCCGGCGCAGGCCGACCGACAACAGGTTGCTTCGGAACTGGCGGAAGCCATTAAAGAGCGGAAGCTGCGTGCTGCCGCGGCGGAAACCTTCCAGACGCTTCAAAAAGAGGCCCGGCTGCAAAACGTCATGAACGATTCGGCGTTGAGTGAGCAAAACCCCGGCGTGGCCGCGACCGTGAATGGCGAGCCGATCATGATCGCCGAGCTTGCCGAGCAGTGCATCGAGCGGCACGGCAAGAACGTGCTCGACGGTACGATCAACCGCCGCCTTCTGGAGCAATCGCTCAAGCGCCGCAAGCTGGAGGTCACCAATTCCGACATCGACCTGGAGATCGAGCGTGCCGCATTGGCGGTGGGCAAGGTCCTGCCCAACAAGCAACCCGACATCAAGGGTTGGTTGGCGATGGTGACCCAATCGCAGGGGATCACCGCGGAAGTCTACATTCACGATGTCGTTTGGCCCTCGGTCGCGATGAAAAAGATCGTGGGCGAGGCGGTGAAAATCACCGACGACGACATGAAGAAAGGGTTTGAGGCCAACTATGGACCACGAGTTCGCTGTCGAGTGATCGTGCTGAATAATCAACGCAAGGCCCAGGAAGTTTGGGATCTGGCCCGGCAGGAGCCTACGGCCAAGAGGTTTGGCGACCTGGCCGAACAGTATTCGATCGAAGCCAACAGTCGCAGCCTGCGCGGAGAGATTCCGCCAATCCAAAAATTTGGCGGTCAACCGGTGCTGGAAAAGCAGGCCTTCGATCTGAAGAGCGGAGAAATGTCCGGCGTGGTACAAGTCGGCGAAAACTACGTGATCTTGTTCTGCGAAGGCTACACGAAGCCGGTCAGCGTCGACCCTAATTCGGTCAAAGACCAACTGTATGCCGACATCCTGGAGAAGAAGCAGCGGCTGGTCATGGCCGATACCTTCGAGAAGATCAAGGCCGGCGCCACGATCGACAACTACCTGGCCGGCACGAGCCAGTCGCCGAAGCGTGAAAAAGAATTGCTGGACGAGGACATGCAGCAGCAACCCGAACGCACCGCAAAACGTCCGCAGCCGACGGTAAAATCCCCGCCAAGGCGATAATCAGCGCTTTCGACAAGAGCTCGGCAAGGATCTCCGAAAGCGGCCGTCCGCCAGACGGCTGACGTGCTAAATCAATCTCGCTGTTGGTAAATTAACACTCAGGAATGCGGGTTGCCACCCGGTAACCGTTCACAGGCCGGGGACTGGCTCATTTTCTCGGCGAATTCGCCAGAGGTGCATCGTTTTGTCAGGAGGTTGTCCAACGCGGATCCCGGGAAAATGTGCCTGTCCCCCTCTCTGGGCCCATCAACGGTTACGCCACCCGAACCGAGCCGGTCGTTGCCTGTCTGAGCCGGTTTACCCAGGCGATTTCTGGTTGGAACGTCGCATGGGGGAGAGTATTCTGCAATAGTAGCGTTGGCATTCTTATCCGGCCAGATCTCCATGAGTTACGAAAACGAAACCGAGAACCCGGCCCAGAACATTCAGCCGTTCAAGATCGAAGTGGCGGAACGCGTCAAGCGGTTGCCGCCGTACTTGTTTGCGCGCATCAACGCCATCAAGTATCAAAAGCGCCGTGCCGGCGACGACGTGATCGACCTGGGAATGGGCAACCCTTCCAATCCGCCCGAGGAGATCGTGATCGAAAAGCTCGCGGAAGCCGCCCGCGATCCACGCAACCATGGCTACAGCAAGGCCACGGGCATTCCCAATTTGAAGCGAGAGATTGCCGCCAAATACCAACGCAAATACGGCGTGCGGCTCGACCCAGAGACGGAAACGATCGTCTGCCTCGGCAGCAAAGAGGGCTTTAGCCACATGTGCCTGGCACTGGTGGGGCCGGGCGACAACGTGATTGTACCTGCTCCTTATTTTCCAGTGCATTTGTACGCCCCGGCAATGGCGGCGGCCAACTCAATCGCCCTGGAAGTGGCCGACAGCGATAAGTTCCTCTCAAACATCGCGTACGTCTGCGAGCACCTCTATCCGAGACCCAAACTGTTGATTGTAAACTATCCGCACAATCCGTCGGCCGTGACGATTGAGCCGGATTTTTATGTGGAAGTCGTCAAGCTGGCTCGCCGGTACGGATTCATGGTGATCAGCGATTTCGCATATGCCGACGTGGCGTACGACGGTTATCAGCCGCCCAGTTTCCTGGCAGCGCCGGGAGCGCGCGACGTTGGTGTGGAATTCACGACGATGAGCAAGGGCTACAACATGGCCGGTTGGCGCGTTGGCTTTTGCTGCGGCAATACCGAGATGGTCCGCGCTCTTGGGACGATCAAGACCTACTACGATTACGGCATGTTTACGCCAATTCAGATCGCCGCAATCCTCGCCCTGCGGCACACCGATGCGGCCGTGGAAGCCCAGTCCGTCATCTACCAACGTCGCCGCGACGTGATGGTTGATGGTTTGCATCGCCTGGGTTGGGACATCACTCCGCCCCGCGCCGGCATGTTTGTCTGGGCCAAAGTGCCCGAGCCGTGGTCCAGCCAGATGGACACCATGACCTTCGCCCAAAAGCTGCTCGAAGAAGGGGACGTAGCCGTCAGCCCCGGGAGCGGCTTCGGCCCGGCCGGCGAAGGCTTTTTGCGGCTGGCACTGGTCGAAAACGAGAACCGTTTGAAGCAAGCCGTGCGGCAAATCGGGCGATGTCTGGGGGGCGAAACACGCCAGCCTGCCGCACCCGATGCCCGCGCGGCATCATAACACACCCCAAGGGCAAACCTTGTCGATTGCGGGAGAAGGCGACTACTTTATTCCCAAGACATCGGCAACCGAAATTAGCGTGCCGGGTAGGCTGAGCAATTCCACTTGATCGCCAGCTCGAAGCACGAGCGTATCGGCGTAAGCTCCACCTTGTGGGTTGCGATAAACTTCAAGCGTCTTGTCTATTAAGTTTACGATCCAACTTTCGACGATTCCGTTTTCAGCATAAATCGGAATCTTCACGCCGCGATCAAACTCCAGCGAGCTATCGGCAACTTCCACGAGCAGAAAAATGTCTTCCGGACCGGGGTGGCAGCCGGCATAAAAATCGTCCCGCTTCTTCAGCAATGAGAGGTCTGGCTCGGGCTCACTGTCTTCCAGGCGAACGGGGTCTTGTGCACCCAGGCAGGTACGCGATCCAAACAAACCAACCAATAATTGGATGAGCCTCTTCACGCACGCGGCATGGGGTTCGACGATAGACATTTTTTTGAGAATCTCCCCGCGAATCAACTCGACGCGGTCATTCTCAGTCAGAATTCCCTGGTCGATCATTTGATCGTATTCGGCGACCGAAAATCGGTGCGTGGCGCGCGTCAACAGCATGGCCGGTCCTCAGGCAGTTATCGTAATCTTGATCAATTCTAGCAACCTGAAAACGGGCTGGCCACGCCTGAATCGCGAGTTCCCAAAATCGTGGGTGGAAGCCACACTTTGCGTGCCGGCCCCCATCCACCGTGGCGGACGCGCCGGATGTCCGGATAGTCCCTGAGCCGGGCACGGTTGCTTGAGGTTGTTGGCGCCCAAGCAAATCTGGCCCACTGGGGACGCCACGCCTGCCCGCTCATGCCTCGATACCGTCGCACTTTGAATGACGGATCGGCCGTGCCCGCGGAAGCTGCGTTGTTGCTGGCGCCCGCCACGCGGCCTACAATTGTCGCTGTCCCGGTGGGTGGGGTTTTGGCCTTTCCTGTCTCAGGGCGCGCCTGGGGTGTGCGTTGGCCGACTACGATAGCCCGTGGAAGGAAGCGCTCGACGTCGCGAACCAGACTCGGCTCGCGCGCGGCTTTTTGCAAGCTACTCACCGCGGCGCGAGCCTCGTTCTTCGCCCGTCCGCCGTCAACGCGGACGCGCCGGATGACCGGGTAGTCCCTGAGCCGGGCACGGTTCCTTGAGCTTGTTGGGACCCAAGGAAATCTGGCCCACCGGGGACGCCACGCCAGAATGTAGTCCTCGCGCTCCGCGTGACGATCATCACCCACCCAGAGGGTACCCAGCGTGATGACTACACTGTTTGCTGTCATGCGTCAGAATAACGTTGACGGACCACTAGCGCTGAATGTACTCACCGGGAGCACATCTGCAAGCAAATTCTCGTCAGCACCGCCTGAGGCCGTCCAGCGCGCGAAATGGGGGCCCCTCGCAAGGCACCATTTATGGCCAAACCGGACACGATGCGGCAAATTGTTCTGAAAATGTAGCGTAACGAGGCTCCAAATCCGGGCTAAACTTGAACATGCAGTCCGAGCAGTTCCAGCTTCATGCCGAGATTGAACAGCGCCATTGGTGGTTCGTGGCGCGGCGACAGATCGTGCGCCGACTCGTTGAGGCCGTGTTGCCGCCAAATGCCGGACAGACGGTAATCGATGTCGGCTGCGGTACGGGAGCGAACATCGCCGCACTCGCTGACGGATATCGCACGATCGGCATTGACACTTCGCCCGAAGCGATCGAACTGGCCACGAAGCGATTCCCACTGGTGGAGTTCACCTGCGGGTTCGCACCCGACGATCTTGGCGACAGATTCGGCGAGGCCGATCTGGTGATGCTCAACGACGTGATGGAACACGTGTCCGATGACTTTCAACTTCTCTCGTCCTTGATTGCCGCCGCTAAGCGCGACACATATTTTCTGCTTACCGTGCCCGCCGACATGGCGCTGTGGAGCCCGCACGACGTGGCCTTCGGCCATTACCGTCGCTACGACATAACTCGCTTCCGAGAAACCTGGGCTGACCTGCCGGTGACCGAGTTGCTCGCCAGCCCCTTCAACTCGCGGCTCTATCCGCTGGTGCGTTGGGTTCGCGAGCGAAACCGCAAGCGCGGCGAATCGAGCGGAGCGGCTGGGACAGACTTCAACATTCCATTTCAACCCATCAATTTCGCGTTGCGTGCCGTCTTCCAGTCTGAATCTCGGCGCCTCGTTCGAGGATTGAAGGGCGGGCAGGAACCTTCTATTGGGCACGGCGTAAGCCTGGTTGCGATTCTCCGTCGCAAAGATGGCGATGTCCCGAATTCCCGATTGAGCATCGCTGATCAAACTGAGGCGTGACCGTCGGCCGCACGCGCGTAGCGCCTCGCGAACGCCGCGACGATTGCTGACGTTGTAGCCGGCATTGTGCAGTTCTGCTACACTTCAGAATATGAGGTTTAGGAGGTCGTACACATGCTGAGTCAAGATACCCTCGAACGATATCGCAAGATGTCAATCGGCGAACGGCTTGATCTGACCATGCAGGCAATGCGGCGCGATTGGCCATATTTGTTGGAAGGCCCCGAAGACGTCGTCCGGCGGAAGTTTGAGTTGCTTAATCGCGAGAACGATGCCCGCAATCGCAACATACTCGAAGCACTTGCCCGTACTCGGGACGCACAGTGAGAGACCTCACCGTTGTGATACATGAATTGATTGCGGTTTTTAACCGCAGTCAGATTCCTTATGCATTGCTGGGCGGAGTGGCAGTCCGTGCTTATTCGATTCCTCGGGCCACCTATGACGTGGACTTCAACCTGAGCGTTCAGAGTTCTCAACTGCCTTCGTTATTCAGCTCGATTGAAGAGCTTGGATACACAATCCCCGAGGCTTATCGGGGTGGCTGGATCGACACAGTGGGCGGGATGCCACTGGTGAAGGTTCGGTTCTACGTTGCGGGAAAATCCATCGATGCCGATGTCTTCCTTACTGAAACTCCCTTCCAGCGCTCAGCAATGTCGCGCCGGGTATTGACTGAGGTCGAAGGACAAGCTGCCTACGTGGTAACGGCGGAGGATTTGATCCTATTCAAGTTAATCGCCGATCGTCCGCGTGACCGCATCGATATCGCCGATATCCTTTTCACCCAAGGCGAACTCGATTGGCATTACATCGAAACGTGGGCCGAAAAGTTAGGCATCCTTTCGCGCTGGCAGGCTGCCAAAGTGGAGGCGGACGACAAGGAGTAGAACAACGGCATGCGACAATAAAAAAACGCTCATCGCACTTTTCTTATCGCAATCATGAACAAGCGACTGCCAATCGTGACAATGAATATCTAACGCCATTGGTTCGCGGAAATATTGGCACTTCCTCCCCGAAAGGTCGTCGATGATCGCAAGATGTCTCCCTTTTGGAATATCCGGTTTCGAGACATTGAAAACGGTCCGTTCAAATTGCGTCTGCTTAATGGAATGCTGCCTCCCGTGCCCGAAGCGATGGTTATTGTCACACGCCTTGAACGCCATGTCTCAAAGAATGAGTACCGTCTGCGCTTGGGCCGAGTAATATCTGTCAAGCACTGGGATCGGAGGCGCGAATTGCCGACGAAACGACGAAAAATGCGGAAGCCTAAGTCTGCTGGAACTTAAAGAAAATCAATAGCTCCTTGATTGTAGGTTTCCATCGCAGTATCCTTCGCATACTGTCACTGTCAACTGCCGCACTTGTCCGAAAGCAATTCAATGGGAGCGCGCTTTTCGCATGACGACGTTTTCCCAATTATCGCCGAGGGAATCGATGCGCTTGCCAAGGAAACCAATTCCTTCGTCACACACGAATCGCTAGTTCAATATCTCTTGCGACATCCGCAGGGGTCGACGCATATCGACACGGCGTGCGAGGCAGGTGCAAAACAACTCTCGCGAGAATGGATGGCCGGCAATATGGTCGCGTGGTTCAGTAAGCGGTATACCGAAGAATCGTTGCCATGCGCCGCTAGGTACGAGCGAACCAGCGATACTCCCTATGGCTATCGGCCCAGGAAATCTGCAATTGACGAAAAACATTAAAGTGCAAACGTTCCGCTATTGCGAACCACGCGGGCGCAACGAGGGGTTGCGGATTGGGACTACCAGGCTGCCGCCGCGCGGCGTGACTCGCGAACGTTGGCAAGCGGATGGCTACTTCGACGTGTGGTTTCCGGTGCTTGCCCCCAGTCGCGCTCTGCTTCGGCGATTCCGTGGGACGGTAATCGACCTTTCGACTTATGAATTATTCTGCGCTAGCTACGAGCGAGAACTGCTTGCCTCGGCAATCGGGCGGCAGGCCGTTCAACTTATTGCCGCGGTCTGACTGCGCATGCCTGTCAGCATTGGCTGCTATTGCGAAGATCCGTCGCGCTGCCACAGAACGCATCTGGCGAAAATAATTCGTCGTGCTGCACGGTCGCTTTCATGATGGGGGAGTGCTTCACCAATGAGAAGGTCACCAAAAAAGCGCACCACAAAGACCGGCAAGTGCGATGCCGCCGCGAAAGTCCAGCGTGTTGCCGCCAACAAAGTGGCTCGTGCACTTGCTCGACCGAAGGAATGCGCGTACCAGGTGACGGCCAAGATCGGACGCTTTCGTCGGTCGGTGATGGTGGTTACTCACTCCCCGCGCGCGGCCTTGCGACAAGCCAGGTCGTACTTTGTTGCAATGTATCCCGACAAAGAGATTGCGATCGAACGGATTGAACAGTGACTCGCGTCCCTACCGGAAGCCTCACGGATGTTCAAGTGTGAGATTAATCCGTCCCGACAGCACGAGCGTGCCTACGCCGTCACCCGCTCGCACAGCCCCAGCTCCGCGCACATCTGTTCGCGGATCTTGAACTTCTGGATCTTGCCCGTCACCGTTTGCGGGAAGCTCTCCACGAACTTGACGTGCTTGGGCACTTTGTAGTGGGCCAGGCTGGCTTTGCAGAACGACCGGATTTCATCGCAGGAGACCGACGCCCCGGTCTTCAGCTTGATCCAGGCGCATAGTTCTTCGCCATATTTGTCGTCGGGCACGCCCACTACGGCGGATTGCTCAATTGCGGGATGCGTGAACAGAAACTCTTC